>JBPBQU010000414.1:0-5019 GCA_050955085.1 Janthinobacterium lividum
AGGGTCTCGACGGCCACCTGCCCGAGGAGATCGTGGCTGCGCGCTACGAGCGGGTCAGCCGCCTCGTCGAGGAACTCATCACGCAGCGGGCGGAGGAACGCCTCGGCGAAATCGTGGAGGTGTTGGTGGAGTCCGTCCTCGACGAGGACGGTCTTCAGCACATCACCGGTCGCGCTGCTCATCAGGGTCCGGACGTCGACGGTGAGACGGAGCTCGACGTACCGCCCGGCGCGAGGATCGCCGTCGGTGACATGGTGCGCGCCCGGGTCACCGGTGTCACGGGTGCCGACCTGTTGGCTGAACCACTGGTCCTCGATCCTCGCGTCGGTGCGGAGAGCCAACCGGTCCTCGTATGAGCGGCGGGACGGGTTTCGACTGGCGAACGGCGCACCGGCTGCACCTGCCGAACGCGTTGACCGTCCTGCGACTCGTCGTCGTGCCGATCTTCGTCTGGTTCCTCGCGGAGAACGGAGGTGACGATCGGCACTGGCGCCTCGCGGCCGCTGCCGTCTTCCTCGCCGCCATCATCAGCGACCGCTACGACGGTTACCTTGCTCGCCGCTGGGAGGTGGTCAGCGACTTCGGCAAGATCGCCGACCCGATCGCCGACAAGGCGCTGATCGGGGCCGGTCTGATCGTGCTCTCGTTGCAGGACCGCGTCTGGTGGTGGATCACGATCGTGATCCTCGTCCGCGAGCTCGGGGTCACGCTGCTGCGCTTCATCGTGCTCCGACGTGGGGTCATCCCGGCGGCAGCGGGTGGGAAGATCAAGACGGTGGTGCAGAGCATCGCGGTGGGTCTCTACGTCCTCCCGTTGCCCTCTTTCCTCGACCCTTTGTGCCTGGTCGTCATGCTGGTCGCGGTGGCTCTCACCGTGTGGAGCGCATGGGGTTACCTCGTCGCCGCGGGCAAGCTGCTCCGCCCCGGTTCGTGAGGGCTGCCGACGTGGTCGCCACCCTGGCGGCACACGGACTCAGCGTGGCGACGGCGGAGTCGCTCACGGGTGGGCTCGTGTGCGCGACCCTCGTCGACGTTCCCGGCGCGTCAGCCGTCGTCCGGGGCGGGGTCGTCGCCTACGCGACGGAGCTCAAGACGGCCCTTCTCGGCGTGGACGCCGAGCTGCTCGCCCGAACCGGTCCGGTGAACGGGGTAGTGGCCGAGCAGATGGCATCGGGGGTGCGCCGGCGCCTCGGCGCCGACGTCGGGATCGCCACCACAGGTGTGGCCGGCCCGGACGCCGCTGACGGGTTCCCGGCGGGCACGGTCTACCTGGGTCTGTCCGCCGGGTGGCTGGCGGGGTCGTCGCGACACCGCCGGCTACAGCTCTCGGGCGACCGCTCGAGCGTGCGGCGCGCCACCGTGGTGCAGGCCTTCGCCGACATCCTCTCGGCAGTCGCGGAACACGGAGCCGACACCGGGAGTTGAGCCTTACGTGCGCAACTCTGCTCCCACCACGACCCACTCGGCACCGTCGGGGTACGGTGGTAGTTCCACTACAGGCAGCCACCGAGGAGTGCCGACCGTTCGTCCGGCACTACGAGGTCTGCCACCTCGACTCCCTGAGGGAGGCCGTCGCATGCCCGTGCTCCGCCGGACGATCGGTGATGTGCTGCGCGATGAACGGCGCGGTCAGCAACGCACGCTACGGGAGGTCTCCTCCACCGCTCGCGTCTCTCTCGGGTATCTGAGCGAGGTGGAGCGCGGCCAGAAAGAGGCGTCCAGTGAGCTCCTCGCCTCCATCTGCACGGCGCTCGCAGTGCCGTTGTCTCACGTCCTCGGTGAGGTGACCCGTCGTCTCGCCGATGAAGAAGGGGTCCGCCGTCCCTTCGTTTCGGAGGGCCCCTTCGCTGCGGAAGGAATCGTGCCGATCCCGCTCGCTCCGCGAGGGCCGGTAGACACCGTGGCTCCGTTCGAGCCCGTTCTCGAGACGCCGGTCCCCGCGACAGCGACGCCGGTGGACAGCGACGTGGAGTCGATCGTGGATCACGCCGTGGACGCGATCGTGGATTCCGCGCTGGAGGACTTCGCTGTGGAGGCAAGCCGCGAATTCGCCGTCGAGCTGGCCGGTCTGCCGGATGAGCTCGAGCTCATCCTCCGTCGGCGATTAGTGTCAGCTGCGTGACCTGAGGAGTGCGTCGGGGCCGCGTCTCGCTCTGCGCACCCGCACTCTGGGTCGGCGCTCTCATGTCGGGGGTGCTCAGGGCGGGTCACCCAGGCGGGCGGGCATGGGGCGTCGTCTCGGCAGAATCCGTTGGTTGGACTCCGTCAGAGACGTTCCAGTCGGGTCACCCTCGTTGACGTCTATGAGCAGGTGGCGATCCCGGGCCGCGTGACCTACCGGCGGCTCCGGTAGGTCGTCCCGCCCCCGGGGCGTCGACTGTGCCCCAAGGGCTGCTGCGGGCGTCCGTTGTCGGTCGGGGTCGGACCACGCTGGCAACCGGGGCAGTAGAACGCGGTCCGGTCCTGGGGCGGTGCGCCCAGCGGAGCAACCCGCACCGTTGCGCCACACCGCAGGCAGGGCAGCCCGGATCGGGCATGCGCGAAGTTGCTCCGCCCGCGGCGCAGGTCGCCGGTCGTGACCTGGTCCACCCGTTCCTTGTTCAGGTCGAGCAATCGATGGACCAGGGCGATGAACTCGGCCGGTGAGGCCAGGTCGCGCGCCGGGGACCACGGGGTGAGCCTGGCGAGGAAACACGCCTCGGCCATGTAGAACGTGCCCACCCCGGCCAGGACCCGCTGGTCGAGCAGAGCCTCGCCCAGTGGACGCTCGGGGTGTTCCACGAGGCGTCGTTCCGCTTCCACCGGGTCCCAGCCCGGTCCGAGAAGGTCGGGTCCGAGATGGCCGACGAGTTCGTCCTCGTGATCGGTGGTTACCAGATCGAGCATTCCCAGCTTGTGGCCCACGGCTGTCCACTCCGCCGTGACCAGGACCGCACGGATGCCAGCGGCGGAGCGGCGATCCAACGCCGTGCCCGAGCGCTCGATGTACCAGGACCCCTCCATGCGCAGGTGGCTGTGCAGCGTCACCGGCGGGTCGCCGCCACCGGACTCGACCCGGGTGAGCAGGTGCTTGCCCGCGCTCACGACCTCGACAACCTCGCGTCCGGCCAGGTCCACGGTGGCGAGGCTCGGCCACCGCAGGTCGCTGGTGATCAGCTCACGTCCCGCGAGTGCCCGGTGCAGACGCTGGGCGGTGCGCCACACGACGTCACCCTCGGGCACGCAGATCCACCGTCGCCTCCGTGGTCGTCCTCATGTACGGATCCGCAGGCCGCGAGGGGTGGCATGGAACCCGGCGGACTCCAATGCCCGGCCGAGGGCGGAGTCCGCGGCGAGGACACCGGCCCCGTCGGCCTTCTCCACGGTCAACTTCCCCAGGACCCCGTCGCGTACGGCCAACGCGAGTGCGTCCGCAGCGGGCTGGAGCACGTCGTCCTCGAGCGTCCAGGACAGGACCGAGCGACCACCGCGTTCGACGTAGAGCACGAGCTCACCGTCGACCAGCACCACCAGTGCGCCCGCTTTGCGCCCGGGCCGATGGCCGCTCGCGCCCGCGGCGACCTCACCCCGTTCCGGCCAGCCCAACGCCGCCCCGTAAGGGTTGGCCGGATCGCTCGAAGCCAGCACGACCGCACCGGGACCGGCGTCCGCACGTCCCTCGCGCCGTTGCGACGGGCTGTGACCACCCAGCGGTTTCGCGCTGTCCCGCAACCGGTCCACCGCACCCGCGCTGGCGAACTGGGAGGCGCCGAGACCTTCCACGAAGTACCCCCGCCGCGCCCGGCCCGCCTCCTCGAAGGCCGCCAGCACCCGGTACACCGCTGCGAACCCGCCTGGAACCCGCTCACTCGCCACGGCACCGCGGGTGAGAACACCGTGCCGGTCGAGCAACACCTCGGCCATGGCGTGTGCGCGCACCGTGACGTCCGCCTCGATCTCCGGGAGCATCGACCATCGACCGGCCGCGGACGGGGGGCCGCTGCGCGAGGGCATCTCCAGGCGCGCACCGCGCAGGTTGGGCCGTCCCGGGCGGGCGTAACGCGAACGCGGCGCGGACTTCCGCGCCTTGTGCGCGCCACGCCCGCCGACCTTCGCCCGTAGCGGGGCGAGCGTGTCGTTGCTGATCCGCCCCGCCCAGAACAGGTCCCACAGCGCCGCGGTCAGGGCTGGGTCGTCGACCCCGCCCTCCAGTCGAGGACCGACGCGGTCCGAAAGGGCCCGCAGGAAGTAGGCGCCGCCACCGGAGAGCGCATCGAGGACCCCACGGTGCAGTTCGGTGTCGAGCACGATGTCGGACTCCGCGGGGTCCGGCAGCGTGAGCGGCGCGAGGTCGGCAGGGTGCAGGGAGACCCAGCCGTCGTCACCCGGCAGGCTCCCGTGCCCCGCCCACACGACCTCACCGGCAGCGGTGAGCTCGTCGAGCATCGCGGGGGTGTACCCCTCGACCCGGTTCGCGAGCACCAGGGGTTCCAGTGCGCTGGCCGGGACGACGGCACCGGCCAGTTGTTCGACAGCCCGTAGGACACCGTCCACCCCGCGCAATCGCGACCGCAGGCCCGTGCCGACTCCCTGCCAACTCGGAAGGAACCTCGCCAGGTCTCGTGGTGAGACGGGTTCGACATCCGCCCGCAACGCGGCCAGTGACCGTCGGCGCAGGATGCGCAGCACGTCGGCGTCGCAGAACTCCAGACCGGAACCGCCGGGGCGCAGTTCCCCCTCGACGAGACGCCCGGTGGCCTGCAAACGGCGCAGGGCGTCGTGCGCGACGGCCCGGCCGACGCCGAAGCGTGCCGCGACGTCGGCGACCGTGAAGGGTCCCCGGGTGCGGGCGAATCGACCGAACAATTCACCCAGGGGATCGACCACGGGTTCCGTGAACGCCTCGGGGATACCGACGGGCAGGGGGGTTCCCAACCCGTCACGCAACCGCCCGGAGTCCTCGATGACCGCCCAGCGTTCCTCACCCGCGAGACGGACCCGGATGACCCGGCGGGTGTCCTCGAGCGTGACGAGCCAGCG
>JBPBQU010000415.1:0-5000 GCA_050955085.1 Janthinobacterium lividum
GGCGCGGCCAGCTCCATCGTCTCCATGGCGGAGAAATGCGAGCGCGACGGGTCGGCCTGTCCCACGGCGTGCACGGCCCCGAAGGTGCCGTTGCGCCAGAACGGCATGAGCGCCGCCATCGCGGGGTGCAGGCCGAACGTCTGGTCGAGTCCGAGCAGCGTCGCCCGCGGGACGGCGATGTTGGGACGGGCGGCGTAGTACCCCGCGTCGCCCGTCGGGACCACGGCCGAGAGCCCGTCGAACCCGCCGTGCAGGCTCAGCACGACGAGGGTCTCGCCGTTCCAGCCCGGAGCCGCGAAGGACACCTGGGTCGACACGTCGCCGACCGCGTAGGTGGTCACCCCGGCCGCAGCGGCGGCCAACGCGGTGCGCAGGACGGAGCGGCGCGACAACGTGGCGCGCGCACTCTCGTCGCAACCGCAGCGGGGGTCGTACGAGTTCGTCACCGGGGTTCCACCTCGTAGGTAGTAGGTCGTAGGTCGTGGGTCGCAGGGGATGGGTCGGGGGTCGACGTGGTGGAGGTCAGCGGGTGCTGAAGGACGGGCCGTCGAGAGTCAGCGCGATGAGGTACTGCAGGTTGTTCTTGACCCACGGGTCGTTCGCACTGCACGGGGCGTTGGCGGAGCGGGCCGCGTACTGCAGCAACCCCGCGCGCTCGTCGGCACTCAGCGGGAACCCGACGAGGCGCACCGCCAACGCGTCGACGAGACCGCCCCACGTCGAGGGGACCGCCCCCAGCACCTCGAGGGGCGACGCGAACTTCAGCTGTGGCGGGTACCAACCGCCCGCGAAGTCCATGTGCCGGTTCCATCGCGACAGCGTCGAGCTGGGGGAGGCCCAGGCCGCCGCGACGTCGGGGTAACCGTTGGGGGACAACCAGGCCAACGCCGCATGCCCGCCGTTGCGGGTGTGCCAGTAGATCTGGTCCAGGCCCGCGGTACCGCTCGTCTCCATGCCCGTCCCGAGCGTGCGCAGCGTCGCGACGAAGTCTTCCTGCGGGGTACGGACCTTCTGCCGCGCGCTCGCCCAGAACTCCTCGGAGGCGAACATCACGCGCAGCACGGGGACGATCGCGCCACCCGTCGCGAGCCACGTCTGCGTCATGAGGTCGACGAGCGACGCGGGCGGGGTGTCGGAGACGAAGCGGGTCGCGATCCGCGTCGAGATCCGGCGCGCCGTCAGGGGGTGGACCGCGAGCCAGCGCAGGTAGGCCTCGATCCAGCCCAGCCCGTCGGCCGGGGCGTGCGGTTGCACGACGAACCCGTAGATCGTCCGGCCCCCACCGTCGTGCCGGCCCGGATCGAACGTCGTCGAACCGTTGGCGGCGATCGTCAACCCCGTGAGCAGGCGTGCGGAGTTCATGACGTCCGCCTCGGAGTACCCGGCGCCGATTCCGATGGTGTGCAGCTCGAGCAGCTCGCGGCCGTAGTTCTCGTTCGGTGCGTTCGCTGACGAGTTCGCGTTGTCGAGGTAGGCCAACATGGACTGGCTCTTCGCGCTGGCCACGAGCAGGTCGGGGAAGGTGCCCAGTGCGTGGCGGCGGATGACGTTGCGGTCGTAGTCCTGGCGGTTGTCCCACACATCGGGGCTCGGGCAGGTGACGTGCAGCAGGTTGTTCCAGACGTCGACGACGACCTCGACGAGCTGACGCCGGCTCCAGACCTGGCGGGCCAGGGTGAGCCACGCGACCTCGAACATCGGCATCCACCCGACGGCGTCGTAACCACCCGTGCGCAGCGATTCGGGAGTGCGTGTGTAGTACTGCAACCGGCCCGTGTAGGCGTCCATCGCGGCGTCGTCGACGACCCCGGGGTTCAGTTGTCTCTCCAGCCATCCGCTCGTCCCGAGCTGGGCGATCTCGGCGATCGTCGACGGGCTCGGGCCCCAGGTCGCACGGCGCAGCAGGTGCAGCTGGGCCGCGGTGTCGTCATGGGTGAAACGGGGGGGTGCGGAGGTGCGTGCGCGGCGGGAGACCGACCGGAGGAGGGACGTGGGCACGGGAGAATTTCGACCGCCGAGGTTTCGACCTTTAACCGGGGTGGTGAGGCGAACGGGTGATCCCGGGGTGGGTGGACGGTCGGTGGACGTCGACCATCACCGGGCTGCGTACGGCTACGTACGGGTCAGGTACAGGCGGACACTGAACGCACCCAGTTCCCGCTCACCCGCCAGGACGTAGCCCTGCGTCAGCAACCGCACCGTCTCGCGGTCCGTCGCGGTGGCCGTCACGACCGGTCCCCGGCCGCCGACGACCCAGACGCGGCTGACTCCCGCCAGAGCACCGGCGAGCTGGTCGGCGGGTAGCGAGACGCCGACCAAGGTCGCCGAGGAGGCCGCCGGCTGGGCGAGAGCGATGTCGGAGAGCTGGTCGAAGACCTGCGGGTAGAGCTGCGTCAGGATGCGGTAGCGGTAGTCCCCGTCCGGTACGAACAGCAGACCGTCACCGGGCCGGGCATTCGCGGCGAGGTACTGGGCCGTCCCGCGGAGGTTCTCGGCGTGCCCGATCTCCGGGTCGCGGAAGACCCGCTGCATGTGCAACCCGGTCACCGCCATCCCCGACACGAGCAGCACGGTCAGCGCTGCCGGCACCCAGTGGACCCGCACCTGCCCGGCCCGCACCTGCCCGGCCCGCACCTGCCCGGCCCGCACCTGCCCGGCCCGCAAGAGGCGAGGGAACAGGAGGCGGGGGAGCAGGGGAAGGGTCACGGTGGCGATGCCCGCGAGGAGCAGGCAGGTCCCCGGAGCGACGAAGACCAGGTACCGCGTCGTCCACAGCGGTCGCAGCTGCGAGAGCGTCCACAGCAACGGGATGGGCACCACGCCCCACAGCAGACCCAGGACGACGAGGCGACGCGCACGGGCCCGCCAGACGACGAGGACGGCGCCGACCCCGGCGATCACCGTGCCCAGCGCGGACCCGAGGCAGAGGACGAAGTGCTCGCCGAGCTCGGCCAGCGTGGGCGTCAGCAGAAAGGCGACCTGTTCGCGCTGCGCGTCCTGCGCCACCAGCAACGGCAGGGCGAGCAGCAGTCCGGCCAGCACGGCGAACCCGGCCCGGACGGCCACCCCCCGGGTCGCGGCCAGCACCCAGCCCGCGTGCGCCAGCAGGACGAGAACCGCGACGGTGTTGAACGAGACGATCAACGGGATGGAGACGGTGTAGCCGATCCACCAACCGCGCCGCGAGGGGGTCGTGGACGCGGTCGACGCCCGCACGAGCACGTACGTGGAGAGGGTGGCCAGCAGGGCCGCCGCCGCGTACGGCCGGGCCTCCTGCGCGTAGCGGCTCACGAACGGCATCGAGATCCACAATGCCGCTGCCGCCGCGCCGGCCAATCGCGCCCGACGGGGTCCGGCGCCGGAAAGGGCCACCCGCCGGGTCAACCCGTACAACAGGGGTGCGGTGAGGGCCGCCGCCACGACCGAGAGCGAGCGGGCCTCGGTGACGGAGACGGCGGAACCGAAGAACAGGTGCGCGAGGAAGTAGAAGGGTGCGTGCACCAGGTCGACGTGCTGGACGAGCCGCCAGATCTCTTCGGTGCTGCGCGAGGCGACGGCCACCGTGACGGCCTCGTCGCGCCAGGGGCTCGGAACCCCGAGCCGGAAGGAGAAGACGAAACCGGCCAGCACCGTGGCGGCGATACCCAGGAGCAGATCGGGTCGCCGGCGCGGACGATCGGCCACCCGGGGGCCACGGACGGGGCTGCGGCGCGTGGCGGCGAGGACGTGCGAACCCGTGGGTGCAGTCCGGGCGGGCGTGCTCGGGAGATCCACCGCGCTGGTCGTACCTCGGCTCATCACGACTCGGTCGAGGCGGCGGTCATGAAGTCGTCTCGGTCCTCTCTCAGAGCGGCAACTTTCGGAAGATGGGAGCCGGCACGTGCCGCAGCGCGGACATCACCCAACGCATCGGCTCAGGAGCCCACACCGTCTCCTTGCCACTGCGGACGGCATCCACGGTGACCTCGGCGACCTGCTCGGGGGAGACCGAGAGCGGAGCCGCCTTCAGTCCCTCGGTCATCTTGCTGTGCACGAAGCCGGGCCGCACGACGACGACGCGGACCCCCGAGGGGCGCAGGGCCTCACGCAGGCCCGTGAAGAAGGCGTCGAAGCCCGCCTTGGAGGAGCCGTAGACGAAGTTGGAACGCCGGGCGCGCTCACCGGCCACGCTGGAAAGGGCCACCAGGACCCCGTGGCCCTGCAGCTTCAGCTTCTCGGCCAGCAGGACCCCCAGGCTCACCGGAGCGGTGTAGTTCACCGTCGCCACCTGCGTCGCCGCAGCCACGTTCGTCCAGGACTCCTCGTTGTCGCCGAGGACGCCGAAGGCGAGCACGCAGACGTCGACATCACCCGCGCCGAAACCCTCGTCGACGACCTTTGCGTGCGAGGACAGGTCGGTGGCCTCGAAGTCCATCGTGCGCACCTGGTGCCCACGCTGGTGCAGCCGGTCCACCGCCGCGTCCCGGCGCGCCCCCGGGCGCGCGGCCAGCGTCACCTGCAGCGATCGTTGCGGGCTGAGCCGCTCGACCACCGCCAGGCCGATGTCGGACGTCCCGCCGAGGAGCAGGACCGAGTGGGGGTTCCCCAGTGCATCGATCACGGAGCTGGACCTTAGCAACGGTTACCCAGCGCAGCCCGCCGGCCGCGGCCTTCCACGGGGCATCGTTGCCCGACGGTGACCTTCGTCCACCGTTGACGAGGACGACCGAGAGAAGGACCGTCCTGACTCTGGGTCAGTCGACCTGGAGGTGGGCAGGGGCCCCGAGCATCCACAATGCGAACAACCGGATGCTCACCAGTCGCGCGCTTCCCGGGCCCGGGCCTTGATCGCGAGGATGACCTCGGTCTTGGCGTCGGCGTAGTCGTTCATGTCGTCCCACCGCGCGCCGAGCAGGGTCCTCTTGGTGCTTTCGTACAGGGCGCGGTCGCCCGCATCGGAGCGCAGCCGATCGCGCAGGAGGAGGTAGTCGTCCACGGCCGGATCGCCCCGTTCGAGGACG
>JBPBQU010000416.1:0-4963 GCA_050955085.1 Janthinobacterium lividum
CGATCGAGCGAGCGGGAGGTGCACGGTGGCGACGGCACGTCCTCAGGTCGTCAGCAACCGGGTGGCCACCCTCCCCAACCTGCTGAGCTTCCTGCGCTTGCTGTTCGTACCCGTGTTCGTCGTACTCATCGTCAACGAGCACGACGCCTGGGCCCTCGTCGTGCTGGCGCTGAGCAGCGCCAGCGACTACCTCGACGGCAACCTGGCGCGACGTTGGAACCAGGTGACGCGACTGGGGCAGGTGCTCGACCCCTTCGCCGACCGGCTCTACATCGTCACGACCCTGCTGGGACTGGCCTACCGCGGTCTCATCCCGTGGTGGCTGGTCATCGTCCTGGCCGCGCGGGACGCGCTGATGCTCTGCACCGTCCCCGTGCTCGCGCGGCTCGGGCACACGGTGCTCCCCGTGCACTTCCTCGGCAAGGCCGGCACGTTCTGCCTGCTCGGGGCCTTCCCGCTGCTGCTGCTGGCCGAGCTCGTCCCCGCACTCTCGGTGATTGCGGGCGCGGTGGGGTGGGCCTTCGTCGGGTGGGGTACCGGGTTGTACTGGTGGGCGGGGATCCTCTACGTCCGTCAGGTCGTGGCGCTCGGACGGGTCGAACGGTCGATCCGGTGAGCGAGCTCCCGACCGCGCCGCCACCTCCGCGCCGGCGGGTCGACGCGAGCATGATCCTGCTCAGCGAGGTCATGGACCGCCCGCTGGACCCGGGGTACGCGGCGGCCGCCGCCCGCCGGGCCGAGCGTGGCACGAGCCGGACCCCGGCGGCGGCGATGGTGGGTCTGCTCGCCGCCCTCGTGATCGGCGTCCTGCTCGCCCTCGCCGGTGTGCGAGCCGCGGCGGGCGCTCCGGCGGCCGATCGTGGACGTCAGGACCTGCTGACCCGCATCGACGCGAGCACGGCCCGCGCCGACGACCTCGCCGCGCGGGCCGCCCGGTTGCGCACGGACAACTCCACCCTCGCGGGCCGTCTCGGTGGACTGCCCGCTGCGGCGGCCGACGACCAGGCCCAGGCCCTCGCGGTACAGGTGGGTGCGGTCGCCGTGACCGGAGCGGGATTGGACGTCAGTCTGGACGACGCGCCCGGTGATCCCACCGAGGCCGATCCCACCGAGGCCGACTCGACCACCTCGAGTTCGGGTCGCGTCGTGGATCGCGACGTCCAGCTGCTGGTCAACGGGCTCTGGCAGGCGGGTGCGGAGGCGATCGCCGTCAACGGGCAGCGCCTCACCGCGCTGTCCTCGATCCGTGCCGCCGGAGAGGCCGTTCTCGTCGACTACCGGCCGTTGACCCCGCCCTACGTCGTGTCCGCGGTGGGTGATCCCGCGGCGTTGCAGACCACGTTGGCGGCGTCGGTGGCGGGGCGCTACCTCCAGGTACTGGCGGACAACTACGGCATCGGGGTGGACATCACCGCGCACAGCACCGACGACCCGCTCCACCTGCCCGCCGCCACGCGCCTGTCCCTGCGCAGCGCCGTCGCGGGGTAGCGTCCACCCGCCAGATCCCACTCACGCCCACGGGAGGAACTTCGTGATCGCGGCCATCGGCCTCGTCATCGGCATCGTCGTCGGTGTGCTGCTGCACCCGGAGGTGCCGGTGTTCCTGCAGCCTTACCTCCCCATCGCGGTGGTCGCGGCGCTGGACGCGGTCTTCGGCGGGTTGCGCGCCGTTCTCGACGGGATCTTCGACGACAAGGTCTTCGTCGTGTCCTTCGCCTCCAACGCCGTGGTGGCCGCGCTCATCGTCTACCTCGGTGACCAGTTGGGTGTCGGTTCACAACTCTCGACCGGCGTGGTCGTGGTGCTCGGGGTGCGGATCTTCTCCAACGCCGCCGCGATCCGACGCCACCTGCTGAACGCCTGACCGTGAGCGAGACCCCTGCCCGGAGCGGGCAACCCACCCTGCCGCGCCCGCGCCGTTCCCCCTGGCGCCGGTTGCTGCGGGCCGCCCGACCACGCGCCAGCAGAGCGCAACTGCTCGCCGGGGTGCTGTGCGCCGCCCTCGGTTTCGGGGTCGTCGTGCAGGTACGTCAGACCGACGTCGCCGGGTTGGACGACCTGCGCGAGACCGATCTCGTGCGCATCCTCGACGACACCGGTGAGCGGGGGGACCGCCTCGCGGACGAGGTCGCACAGCTGGAGGCGACCCGTGACGAACTCACGGCCGGCAGCGACTCCGCCCAGGCCGCCGCGCGGGCCGCACGGGAGCGCGCGCAGCTCTACGGACTGCTGGCGGGCACCGTGCCCGCGACGGGTCCGGGCATCGTCGCGACTATCGACGATCCCACCGGTGCAGTGCGCGCCGTCAGCCTCATCCAACTCGTGCAGGAACTGCGCGATGCGGGTGCGGAGGCGATCCAGATCGGTTCGGCACGCGTCGTGGCGAGCACGTCCTTCAGTGACGCCGGTGGCGCACAGGGGCCGGGGGTCCTCGTCGACGCGATCCTGCAGAGCTCGCCCTACACGGTGACCGCCATCGGTGACCCGGAGACGGTCTCGACCGCTCTCGATATTCCCGGTGGTGTCCGTGAGACGTTGCAGCAGATGGGGGCAGGGCTCGACGTGCGGTCCTCGACGAGCGTGCAGGTGACCGCCTTGCACGCCGTCTCCGCGCCTCAGTACGCTCATTCGGCACCGCAGTAGGCAACGCCCGTCAGCTCGTCCGCCAGACGGGTTCGTCAGACCCCGTTCGTCAGACCCCGTTCGTCAGACCCTGTTCGTCAGACCCTGTTCGTCCGCCTGGAGGAGACCCCCGCATGTCCACCGTTCCCGAGGACCTCCGCTACACCAGCGAGCACGAATGGGTCCGCGTCGAAGCCGACGGCAGCGTGCGGGTGGGGATCACGGACCATGCCCAGGACGCCTTGGGTGATGTCGTCTACGTGTCCCTACCGGGCGAGGGGGAGAGCGTCACCGCCGGGGGTTCGTGCGGTGAGGTCGAATCGACCAAGAGCGTCAGTGAGATCACGGCGCCCGTGGGTGGCACGGTCTCGGGTCACAACCCCGGTCTGGAGACGCGCCCGGACCTGGTGAACTCCGACCCCTACGGCGACGGTTGGATGTTCACGATCACGCCCACCGACCCCACCGAGTTGGACGCCCTGCTCGACGCCACTGCCTACCGGACGCACGCAGGTTAGGTCGACCCGCGCCGAGGGGGGCTGTTGCGATGATTACGGCGCTGCCGCACGGCCTGTCGTGTGGGCCGCGGGTCAGGCGCGGATAGGGTAGGACGTCAGACGTTCGAAGAGTGCCGTGCTGTTGCGCCCGGCTGCTCTTCCAGGCCTGCGAGAGGTGGTGCGATGTCCGCATCGGGCACGTCGCCAGATGACGACGGGTCGGTCCCGGGGATGCCGTCGGACGACGAGCGTCCGGTGGATTCGACCATGTCGTTCGCGGGGCTCGCCGTCCCAGATGTTCACGAGAGCGCCGAAGGGGTGCTCTCCAGCGACGATCAGGCGGCCGTCGAGGCGCTCCCGTTCGGTTCGGCGCTGCTGGTGGTGCGTCGTGGGCCCAATGCGGGATCGCGCTTCCTGCTGGACGCAGAGCGGACCTCCGCGGGCCGGCACCAGACGAGTGACATCTTCCTCGACGACGTCACCGTCTCGCGCAAGCACGCCGAGTTCCTCCGCGCACCGGACCCCGTGAAAGGGCCCGGGTTCCGGGTTCGCGACGTCGGCAGCCTCAACGGGACCTACGTCAACCGGGAGCGCATCGACGACGGTGTGCTGAGCGCGGGGGACGAGGTGCAGATCGGCAAGTACCGGATGGATTACCACGCAAGCCTCCACACCACGGAGGACCCGGGGTGAGTGCCTCGCGCGCCTCCGCACTGGATCCGGACCGGCCGCGTATGACGATCGGGGAGGTCATGGCGATTCTCCTCCCGGAGTTTCCCGACGTCAGCATCTCCAAGATCCGCTTTCTCGAGGAGCAGGGTCTGGTGGAGCCCGGGCGCACGGCGGCGGGGTATCGGAAGTTCTCCTCCCATGACGTGGACCGGCTGCGCTACGTCCTCGCGACACAGCGCGACCACTACCTTCCGTTGAAGGTCATCCGGGAGAACCTGCAGGCCCTCGACCGCGGTCTGGAACCGCGCGAACAGTCGGTGGCCACCGGACAGGACCCCGAGCCCGACGGCCGCGATGTCGTCCTGGATGTCGCGCCGGGCGCCGACCGGTTCGATGGCCGGGCGGCAGGCCTGCGGCTCACGCGAGCCGAGTTGCTACGCGAGTCCGGTGTCACCGCGGAGCTGCTCGAGGCGCTGGAAGGATTCGGCGTACTGGCTCCTGCGCCTGGTGGCCCGTGGTACGACGGGGAGGCGCTGGAGGTTCTGCGCGCCGCAGCCGAGCTCGCCGGTCACGGCATCGAGGCGCGCCACCTCCGCATGTTCCGTACCGCAGCCGACCGTGAGGTCGCACTCGCCGACCAGGTCGCCGCACCGTTGCGGCGGCAGCGCTCGGTCGAGTCGACTGCCCGCGCCGAGCAGGTCGCGCGTGAGATCGCGGCAGCATCGTTGCGGTTGCACACGGCTCTGGTGGCCGGTGCGCTGAGTCGCCTTTCGGGCTGACGCCGATCCCAGGGCCGAGGAGAGGTACGGTGACCACGTGCGAGCGCTCGATGTCATCGGGGTCCGGGTCGAGATGCCTTCCAACAACCCGATCGTGCTGTTGCGCGAGCGAGACGGTGATCGTTATCTGCCCATCTGGATCGGTGCGCCCGAGGCCAGTGCGATCGCCTTCGCTCAGCAGGGCGTGGTTCCTCCGCGCCCCCTGACGCACGATCTGCTTAAGGACGTGATCGAGGCCGTCGGCCGCCGCCTGGAAGAAGTCCGCATCGTCGAGATGCGCGACAACGTCTACTACGCCGAGCTCGCCTTCGACGGTGGACTCGTCGTCAGTTCACGAACGTCCGACGCCATCGCACTGGCCCTGCGCGTCGGATGCCCCATCGTGGGTGCCGA
>JBPBQU010000417.1:0-4923 GCA_050955085.1 Janthinobacterium lividum
TCCTCCACGGCGGTACCTGATCTGGGCCTGCATGACGTAGCGGCGCAATCTGTCCGCGGCCGGGACAGGTTCGAGGAAACCGATCATGACCTCCTCGCGCCCGGGGACCCCACCCACGGCGGGACGCAGGCGTACGACCTGTGCGAGCTGCTCGACCGGAGAACCCTCGACGTCGAACGCGACCCGCACGAGACGACCCAGTCGAAGCCAGGAACCCCACGCCACGTTGACACTGACCCCGCCCTCACTGAGGTCGATCAGCGACCCGCCCACGAGGGCGTCGACCGGTTCGTCCTCCCCTTTCATCGGGTCCTCGGGGACCTGACTCAAGTGGGCACGCCCGGACACCGTCGCGCGCACGAAACGCCGACGCTGCTGGATCACGACGTCGGTGCACGGCGCCAGGTCCCAGCACGCGACGCGCAACCGGCGCATCTCGGCCAGCAGGAAGTCCTGTCGACACTGACCGCGCGCACTCGCCCACACCACGGTGACCGCCAGACCGGGCGCGACGACCTGCAGATCCCCGCGGAACCCGGGGGCGGCGACGACGAGGCGACCCGCGCCGAAGTCCTCGACGCGCGTGGGGAGGCGGACCTCATCACCCGGCTCCCCCGAGGAGGAGTCGGGCAGCTGGACACCCACCCAGACCCGGGAATTGATCGCGGGCCATTGCGCGGGTGTACGGGCCAGCTCCCCCACGTTGCTTCTCTTCGCCATGTCGGTGATCGCGTCCCTGTGACATCGGTGCGTGGATCGTCAGTGCGTGGATCCTCAGTGTGTGGATCGTCAGTGCGCGGATCGTCGGTGCGCGGATCGTCGGTGCGGGATCGACAACTACGTGGACCAGCGTCGGATCGGGCGGGTCTGCCCTCAGCGAGCGCCGTCGGAGGTGGCGTCGAGCAGCAACCCGGCCCAGGCGCCGGAGGTCGCGGGACGTCCGTCGAGGAAGCCGACGGCCACGTCGAGGGAGAGCACCTCGAGGGGGTCGGGGCTCTCGGCCGCGCGGTGCACGGCCAGCCGACGAGCCGGGACACCCACCGCTTCGAGCGCACGCAGCAACGAGGCGACCGCGTGACTACGGCGCGTCGCGTCGACGCAGACCACGACCGCGGCGGCGCCGATCTCGGCGGCCATCCGGGCGGCGCGTTCGGCGTCGGCACCCGTGGGCCGGGCCGGGATGGCCACGGTGAGCGGTGCGCTCCAGCGGCGGGCCTGTTCCTGGCGCTGGGGGAGCTCGTCCGCCGTCACGGTGCTCTGCACGTCGGCCCGACCGAGGATGAGAGGCGCCTCGGAGCCCACCTCGTCGGCGACCAGCAGCGCGGAGGAGACGACGGCGTCGGCTTCCCCGATAACCACCACGAGCTCACCCGGACCGACGCGCAGGGGGGCGGGGACCTCGATGTCGCGCGCCAACCGCAACACGTCGTTGGAGTCGGGCGCCTCACGGTAGGGAGTGCGAGGGGCCACCGGGCGTTCGCCATAGGTAGCAACTGCGTCACGATAGGTCAAGTCCATGGTCCCTGCCTCATTGTCGTCGCCGTCAGAACCGGCCCGGTCGCCGACCCCGTCATTCCGTTCCCAGCTCTCCACCCGATTGCCGCCACGGGTGTCAGCGCGGGGTCGATGTGCCTCGACCTGAACCTCCTCGCCGTAGCCGTAGTCACCTTCGGTGACCACCTGCTCGGCGACGGGCTCACGCCGCGCCTCGACCCGCTCGGCTGACGCGAATCGGAGGTTCTCCTCGAATCCGTCGGGACGCTCACCGAAGCGCTCGTCGAAACGGTCCCCGAAGTGATCCTCGGGGGAGGGTCTGCGCAGCTCCGGGCGACGCGAGACGCGCTCACCGCGCAGCAGGTCGTGCTGCTCGGGGCGACGGATCGCCGCCACACCATTGCCGCCCACCCCGTTGGCACCCGCGCCGTTCGTCACGGTGCCGTTCATGCCGTTCGTCACGGTGCCGTTCATCGCGGGGCCGTTCGTTGCTCCGGACAGATCGGACACGCGGGCCTCCGGGGTGGGGACGGGACGGCTCGGGCGGGAACGCTCGACCGGTCTGGTGACCGAGCGTACATCCGTCACTACCCCCTGCGCAGAGCTGCGTCCGCGGGGCACCCGAGCGTCCCCCGCTGAGGACCGCATCGACGCCATCGTGCGGGAGAACGACTCGCTCTCCGTCGAGATCGGACGGTGCGCGGCCGTGGGGCGTAGAGCCGCCCGGAGCGCGGGCACCTGCTGCGCCCCGTGAATCAGCATCGCCTCCAGACGATGGGAACCGTCCGCAGCGTCCGCCGCCGCCAAGATCTCACCCAGACTGCGTTCGTGCGAAGCAGCGGCACGCTCATCGCGGCGATCGTCCGCAAAGCCCCGGACCCCGCCTCCGGTTTCCTGCTTCCTCATCCGCTCCTCCACAACCTCGGTCTGACGGGTCTCCTGCAGGCGAGCTTCCTGCTGACGGGTTTCCTCGTCGCGGACTGCCACTTCGTGGGCCGCCAACTCCCGGGCCGCCAACTCCCGGGCCGCCAACTCCCGGGCCGCCAACTCCCGGGCCGCCAACTCCCGGGCCGCCAACTCCCGGGCCGCCAACTCCCGGGCCGCCAACTCCCGGGCCATGGTCTCGGCACCCGCACGTTCGGCGAGTTCGATCTCTCGGCGGGCTTCTTCGAGCAACTGCTCCTCGGCGATCGCCGTCACCTCGGCAGCCGTGGCGATCTCGTCCGCCCGGCGCCCGACTTCCCGTCGTTGCGCCTCCAACCGTTGAGTTTGCAGACGCTGAGTTTGCAGACGCTGAGTTTCCAGACGCTGGGTTTCCAGACGCTGGGCCCCTTGACGGGCGGCGAGATCGGCGAGCGCCGCGGCCACGTCGACCTCCTCGACGATCTCGGTATCGAGGTCCGAACCGTTGCTCGCGTCCTCGGGATCCTCGGTGAGCCCGGCGGCGCGGGCGCTGCGGACCGCACCGGAGGCTCTGAGCATCTCGACGAGACCCTGACGGGCGGCCTCGAAGGCGACGTCCGGGGCGCTACCCCCCGTGGAGCTGTCCGGGGTGCCCGCGGTGTCCTCGGCGGCGACGTCCGCGCTGTCCGAGGGGGTCTCGGCGTTGCCGGGGTTCTCGCTGCGCACGGTGTGCTTTCCGTGCGCGACACCCCCAGCCGGCGTGGTGGCGCTCACCGCGTCGCGCAGAGCGGCCTGCTCGGCGAGGTCGGCGGCTGCGAGCAAGGCGTCGAAGTCCAGCGCCTCGCGGGTCTCCTCGGCGTTGTCGGCGGGTGCATCACCCGTTCGGCCCACGATGTTCACGCTCTCCTCCTCGGCAGATCCCGTCGGGAACTGAAGTCCGCCGCCCGGGTGAACGCCGAACCGGCCCGCACGTCGGGCAGCGGGGCCCTCCTCGACGAGAGCCTGTTCGCCACCGGCCGTCTCGACGGTGACCTCGTAGCGCTCCTTGGTGAAGAACCCGGCCACCCCCCCGGACCGGATCCGCTCGGCGCGCACGACTCGCGCCGCGTCACCGTGGGTCACGCGGACCTGGGTCAGCAGTTCCTGCAAGTCGCAACCCTCAAGAAGCAAGTGCATGGACGTTGCTCACCGATCCAACCGTCTCGATCCGGGGGTGGTTGCTCACGTCGTCGTAGGAGAGGACGTGCAGGCGGCCCACGGCCACCTTCAGCAGGCGTCGCAACGGCGCTCGCAACGGCGGGGCGCACACCAGGACGGCGGAGATGCCGTGCTGTTCGGCGCGTTCCAGGCACGAACCCGAGGCGGTGATGAGGTGCTCGGCGGTGGCGGCGTCCAGCGCGAGGCTGGCACCGACCTCCCCGGGGCGCAGGCATTCCGCCAGGGACTGCTCCAGCAGCGGGTCGAGGGTGATGACGTGCAGGACACCGTCCTGCTCGTGCACCGCCGCGACGGCCGGGCCGAGGGCGGCGCGGGAGGCCTCGACGAGCCCGTCGAGATCGGAGCCAGCCTTGGCCTTGAGCGAGAGCGCCTCGAAGATGCGGGCGAGGTCGCGGATGGGGACGGCTTCCTCGAGCAATGCCTGCAGGACGCGCTGCACCTCGCCCAGGGTCAGCACGGCCGGGGTGAGTTCGTCCACGACCGCGGGGTGGGTGCGTTTGAGTGCCTCCACCAGCGAGCGCACGTCCTCGCGGGAGAGCAGCCGTGGTGCGTGGGTGCGCACGAGTTCACCGAGGTGGGTGATGAGCACGCTCGCGCGGTCGACGACGGTGGCCCCCATGAGCTGAGCCTGGTGGCGCAGTTCCGCGGGTATCCACTTGCCGGCGAGACCGAAGACGGGTTCCACCGTGGCGCGTCCGGGCAGACCGTCGAGGTTGTCACCCAGCGCCAGGACCTGCCCGGGGGGAGCCATCCCGCGGGCCACCTCGATCCCGGAGATGCGGACCGCGTAGGTCGACATCGGCAGGTCGAGGGAGTCACGGGTGCGCACGGGTGGGACGACGAGGCCGAGCTCCAGGGCGATCTTGCGGCGCAGGGCACGGACGCGTTCGAGCAGGTCGCCACCACCGGAGGTGTCGACGAGGTCGACGAGGTCGGGGGCGAGGACCACCTCGAGGGGGTCGACGCGCATCTCCTCGAGGAGGTTCTCCGCCGCTTCACCGGGGTTGAGGGCAACGGGGGCGTTCGAGGCCAGTTCCAGCTCGCGGGCCGTCTGCTTGTCACGTCTGGCGACCCGGGTGGAGGCGAAGATCGCGAGGCCACCGACGAGGAGGAACGGCAGTTTGGGCATGCTCGGGATGATCGCGAGGATGATCGCGGCGGCGCCGGCGATCTGCAGGACGAGCTTCTCCTGACCGAGCTGGCGGATGGCCTCGGTACCCATGTCCCCGGTGGAGGTGGCGCGGGTCACGATGAGGCCGGTGGCGACGCTCAGCAGCAGCGCGGGCACCTGGCTGACGAGACCGTCAC
>JBPBQU010000418.1:0-4883 GCA_050955085.1 Janthinobacterium lividum
GGTTCTCCGCACACGCCACCGGCCGCGACGACGTGCTCGACGCGCACTCCCGCCGGCTCGCACAACGGGTCGAGTGGGCGGTGGAGGGCGACGATCGGACCTATGGCCTCGGGTTCATCGGGGAACGCTGCGGTGAGCGCGCTCTCGTCGGTCACTCCGGCGGGTTCCCTGGCCACATCACCAAGAGTGTCCTCGATCCCACCGCAGGATTGGCGGTGAGCGTGTTGACCAACTGCGTCGACGGTCCTGCCGCAGAACTCGCGCTCGGCCTGGTGCGGATCGTCGACCTGGTCGCGCGGACCTTCTCGGGCACCGGCCCGGTGGACCTCACCGCGTTCACCGGACGGTGGGCGAACCTGTGGGGAGTCCTCGACGTGGTCGCGGCGGGAGGAACGCTGCTGGGTTTGGACCCGGACAGCGCAGACCCGGCCGGGACCCCGGTGCGGTTCGACGTGGTGGACGCCTCGACGTTGCGGGTCAGCGACGACGGAGGTTTCGGTTCCTTCGCGGAGTGGTGGACCCGAGGAGAACGCCCCGACGGGACGCCGACGCTGAGCGGCCACAGCGGCATGACGATGGTGCCGCTGGACCGCTACGCGCCGACCTGAGACCCGGCCCGCGGGTCAGGCGTCGAGCGAGGCCTTCAACGTGATCTCGACCCCGGTGAGCGCCTTGGAGACCGGACAGGTCTCCTTGGCCGCCTGCGCGGTCTTGGCGAAGGTGTCGGCGTCGATGCCACCGACCTCACCCGTCACCGTCAGCGTGATGCCGGTGAGCTTGAACCCGCCCGCGGAATCCGGCCCGAGCGAGACGTCCGCGGTCACCTCGAGGGTCTCCGGCGTCCCGCCGGCCTCGGCGAGCAGCGCCGAGAACTGCATGGCGTAGCAGGAGGAGTGCGCGGCGGCGATGAGCTCCTCGGGGCTCGTGGTGCCGTCGGCGTTCTCGGCCGCGCGCTTGGGGAAGGAGACGTCGTAGGTGCCGACCTTCGAGCTGCTGAGCTCGACCTGGCCGGAACCGGTCTCCAGGGTGCCGTTCCAGGCGGTGCGTGCAGTACGGGTGGGCATGCTTCCTCCAGTGATGCTTCGTGGCCGGACCGAGGACTCGATCCGGCCCCATCCTCACCCGGCCCCACCCGACACGCACAACGGCCCCGCCTCCCAGTGGGAGACGGGGCCGTCGAATGCTCGGACGTCAGTCGCGGGGGCCACTCTGACGAGGGGGACGGAAGCCACCGTCACGAGCGGCACCACCCTCACGAGCGGCACCACCCTCACGGCTTCCACCCTCCCGGCGGGGGCCACCACCCTGACGCGGGCCACCGCGGAAGCCACCGCGACGCGGTGCACGGCCTTCGCGGGTCTCGGTACGACGCGGCTTCACCACGACGGGCTCACCCGACTCGGCGAGGGTGCGGACGGTCTCGTCACCGGCGGCGACGTTCTCCACCGGCTGGGACTCGACACCCGCGTCGCGGTGCAGCCACCCATAGCGACGGACCTGGTCGGGCAGCGCGATCGCGAGAACGGTGCCCTTGTTCCCGGCTCGGGCCGTACGCCCCGAGCGGTGCAGGTAGTCCTTGTGATCGTTCGGCGGGTCGACGTGGACGACCAGGTCGACATCGTCGACGTGGATGCCGCGAGCGGCAACATCCGTCGCCACGAGGACGCGGGTCTCCCCGGCCATGAAGGCGTCGATCGCCTTGGAACGCTGCGACTGACGCAGGTCACCGTGAATCGCCTCGGCCGGGGCCCCGGCCTCGCGCAACTGGTCCGCGAGGCGCTGGGCGCCCAGCTTCGTGCGCACGAAGAAGATGCTGCGTGCCGGGCGCTTGCTGATCTCGGTGAGAACGGCCAGCTTGTCGTGCGGGCGCAACGCGAAGACGCGGTGCTCCATGTTGCCGACGTCCGTGGTGTCCGCCGGGACGGCGTGGAAGGCCGGCTCGGAGAGGAAGTCGTGCACCAGCGCCTCGACACCACGGTCCAGGGTCGCGGAGAAGAACATCCGCTGACCGCCGGGCTTGGTGCCTTCGAGGATGGCGCGCACGTTCGGCAGGAAGCCGAGGTCGGCCATGTGGTCGGCCTCGTCGAGGACGGTGACAGTGACCTCGCCCAGCGAGACGGCGTCGCGCTCGATCAGGTCCATCAACCGACCCGGTGTCGCGATGAGGATGTCGATACCGCGCTGCAGGGCCGCGATCTGGCGGCCGTAGGGGACACCGCCGACGACGACGGCCATCCGCAGGTTGAGCGAGTCGCCCAGCGGACGGAGCGCGTCGGCGACCTGCATGGCGAGCTCGCGGGTGGGGACGAGCACCAGACCGCGGGGGGCGCCGGTGATCCGTCCACGGGGGCCGGCCGCGAGACGGGCCAGCATCGGGAGGCCGAAGCCCAAGGTCTTGCCGGAACCGGTGCGGGCGCGGCCCAGGATGTCGCGACCGGCGATCCCGTCGGGCAACGTCCGGGACTGGATGGCGAACGGCTTGTTGAGGTCACGACGCTCGAGAGCGGCGACCAACTCGTCGGGCAGGCCGAGCTCGGAGAACGTGAGTTCGGGGACCTCGATCTGCTCGGCAGCCGTCAGGGCCTGCTCGGTCGCCGAGGGGGTGAAGGAACGGGGGCTGCGCGGGGGCCCGGACCGGCGGCCCTTGTAGCCACCACCGTTGCTCCCGCCGTAGTTGCTGCTGCCGCTACCGGAACCACCCTGGCCGCGGTACCCACCGCCACCACCCTGGCTGCCGCCGCGGTAGCCGCCACCGGAACGGGGGGCGTCGAAGGAGCGCGGGCCGCGCTCGTCGGAGCGGTAACCGCGCGAGTCCGAGGACGAGTGGCGGTCACCGTAGAAGTCATCGCGGGAACCCGCGGTAGAGCGAGCGGAAGAAGCAGAACGGTACGAACGATCGTACTCAGGCATGCGGAATGGACTCCACGTGGATCAAGCGGCCGCCGATGCGGTCCGCCCCCAACATGGGCGCGCTATCAGCGCGCAGAAGTCGAGGGATGAGACTCAAGCGACCTCGCGGGCGGCTCGCCCGCTGAGTGGACGGCATCAACACCGTCGCATGAAGCCTAACAGGAGGAAAGCCGGATAGCTTCCCGACGTCAGGGCACACCCCGAACGGTCCAGTGGCTGCGCCACCTCAACCGCGTGACGCCTGGACCGCCGTGAGCGCGATCGTGTAGACGATGTCGTCCACCAGTGCGCCGCGGGACAGGTCGTTCACCGGTTTCGCGAGCCCCTGCAGCATGGGGCCCACCGAGATCACACCTGCGTTGCGCTGCACCGCTTTATAGGTGGTATTGCCGGTGTTGAGATCAGGGAAGACGAACACCGTGGCCCGCCCGGCGACGGGCGAGTCCGGCGCCTTGGACGCCGCCACCGACGCGACCGCGGCCGCGTCGTACTGCAGCGGCCCGTCGATGATGAGATCCGGTTCGCGTTCGCGCGCGATGCGGGTGGCCTCAGCGACCTTGTCCACGCTGGAACCGGATCCGGAGGAGCCCGTGGAAAAGCTGATCATGGCGACCCGTGGTTCGATGCCGAACGCGCGCGCCGACGCCGCGGACTGCAGTGCGATGTCGGCGAGGTCCTCCGCACCGGGATCGGGATTGACCGCGCAGTCGCCGTAGATCACGACGTCGTCGGGCAGGCACATGAAGAACACCGACGACACCAGTCGCGCTCCGGGCCTGGTCCGGATGATCTGCAGCGCAGGGCGAACCGTGGCCGCGGTGGTGTGCACGGCACCGGCCACCAGACCGTCGACGTGCCCGGCCTGCAGCATGGTCGTACCGAGCCAGATCGGGTCCGCGAGGGAATCGCGCGCGACGTCGGGTTGCAACCCCTTGTGTTTGCGAGCCTCCACCAGGACGTCGACGTAGGACTCGACGAGCCCGGCCGGGTCGAGCACCTCGACACCCTCGGGCAGCGTGAGCCCGAGGCCGGCGGCGACCGCGGCGACCTCGTCGGGGTGGGCCAGCAGCACGGGACGGGCGATCCCCCGCTGCGCACAGATCACGGCGGCCTGCACGGTGCGCGGCTCCGCCCCCTCGGGGAGCACGATGCGCTGCACGCGCTCGGCGGCCAGGGTGGTGAGTCGGCGACGGAAGGCCGCGGGTGAGAGCCGGGGGGTGTGCGACGGGGTGGGCAACCTCGACAACCAGCCCGGGTCGAGAGCGTCGGCGACGGTGGCGGTGACGGCGAGCGCCCGTTCCGCGTCGTCCACGGGAACCTCCGGGTCGAGGCGGCCCACCGCGGTGGCCGTGGCGTAGGTGCTGCGCGGGGTCAGAAGGATCGGCAGCCCGGTCGCGGCCGCGGCCTGGGTGAGCTCGGCGACTCGGGGGTCCATCTCGACGCCCGCGGTCAGCAGCAGCCCTGCGAGGCGGTTGCCGTTCAGCGCGGCGAGGCAGGTGGAGAGGACGACGTCGTGGCGGTCACCGGGGACGAGGATGAGCCGCCCCTCGCGCAGCAGGGGCAGCATCCCGGGAACGGCCTGCGCCGCGACGACGACCTCCTTGATGCGGCGGTTCTGGTCGCCGTGGGTGAGGACGGTGATGTCGAGGTCGTGCACGAGATCGCGCACCCGCGGCCAGGTGAGGTCGGCGCGGAACGGCACGGCCCCCACCAGGGCGATGTCGTGGTGCTCGAGGGCGGCGCGCAACGCCGCGACCCGGCTGGTCGCGACGTCCGGGTCCCCGGACACCGGCCAGCGCGAGACGACCCCCCCGACGACGCGCAACGCCTCACCGGCCCGGTAGGTGCCGGCCGTGACCGCCATGTCCTCGGCGATCCGTTCCGGCGCAACCAGATCGATGCCGTGAGGGCCGGTGCCGTGGGTGCCGGTGCCGTGGGTGCCGGTGCCGTGGGTGCTCTGGGTAGTGCTGCTG
>JBPBQU010000419.1:0-4826 GCA_050955085.1 Janthinobacterium lividum
TGCCCCGCGAGTTGGGTTGACCTGACGGGTTGACCTGACGGGTTGACCTGTCGGGTCGACCCGACAGGACCTGTGTGCAGATGAGCGCTCACGCCCGGCGGGACCCGTAGGCAGCCGTGGTCGCGTCGCGGCGGGTGCACCGCGTCGCGAGCAACCCACGGTCCAGGGTCGCCGGTGGCGACGTCGGTGGGGGACGCCGACGTGAGTCGCTCCGGGCCGCTCGAACCGGCCCCAGCACCGGGCGCGGGCGCCACACCCACGGCGCCGGACCCCGACGTAGGCTCCCCGTCATGTCCGATGTCGCTTCCGTCGCCGCTGCCGCAGTTCCCGCCGACGCCGTCCTGCTGGACGTGCGCGAGGACGACGAGTGGGAGGCCGGGCACGCCGCCGGGGCCTTCCACATCCCGATGGGTGAGGTCCCGCAGCGCCTCGGAGAACTCCCCGCGGGTGAGTTGCATGTCGTGTGCCGCGCCGGAGGTCGATCCCAACGGGTCGCGGAATGGTTGCAGGGCAACGGGCGTGACGTGGTGAACGTCGAGGGTGGGATGGGTGCGTGGGCCGAGGCCGGGCGGTCGATGGTGTCGGAGAGCGGCGAGGAACCCTTCGTCCGCTGACGCGACCGGGCGATCCGCCGGTTGCGGACGCGTCCCGTCGCCACGGTCCCGTCCGGTGTCGCTCAGGAGACTTTCGCGGCCCGGCGGCCGTAGTCCTCGATGTCGAGCATCGGAGGCCGCTCGCCGACGTCGAGGGTGTGTGTCACCGGGGCGTAGTGGCCGTACCCGTCGCGGGCGAACTGCGTGATAGACGGTGCCTCGCCGTCGGCGCCGCTCGCACGCTGATGCACCACGTGGAAGATCTGGCCGGCCATCCGACCCAGCGCCGCGGTGTCCTGGTGCGGGTGCGAGCGTCGGCCGAGATCCACCTGGGCGATCGACGACAGACCCCGCAGCCGCAGGGTGTCGATGAGCATGGCGATCTCGACCCCGTACCCCCCGGAGAAGGGGATCTGTTCGAGGAGGCGGCGCCGGCCCGCGTACTCGCCGGCCAGGGGCTGGATGACCCCGGCCAGCTCGGGGAAGAAACGGCTGATGAGCGGGCGGGCCACGAGTTCGGTGACCCGGCCCCCGGCGGCGTGGCCCGAACCCTGCAGGGGGCGGTCGTAGCACCCCTTAACGAGTTCCACACCGGGGTCGGTGAGCAGTGGTCCGAGCAGCCCCGTGACGAGCTGCGGTTGCGGGTCGGTGAGGTCGGCGTCGAGGAAGACGACGACATCACCGCTGGTGACGGCCAGCGACTTCCAGAGCACCTCGCCCCTGCCGGCTCGCGAACCGAGTCCGGGCAGGACCTCGTCGCGGTGGTGGACGGTGGCGCCGGCGGCGGGGGCCACCGCCGCGGTGGCGTCCGTGGAGCCGGAATCCATGACGACGATCTCGTCGACGAGTCCGGTGTCCTGGGCCAGTCGGCTCACCATGTCGACGACGCGGCCGACGGTGGCCTCTTCGTCGAGAGCGGGGAGCACCACGCTCACCCGTGTCCCGGACTTGTGTGCCCGCAACCGCTCGATGGGCCAGTCCCGGGCGCGGGACGTCGACCTGTCGAACCAGGTCTGGACGGGCAGCTTCACGAGCACACCTCCGGTGGGGTTCCTAGTGGCCCCACGCTGGCATGACGTCGACGGGAGCAACACCTCGTGGCGCAGAGTTCACCCAGGCGTCACACAGGGCCGCGCAGTGCGACGATCACATTTCCATCTCGTTGCGCCGATCGGACCTGAGGGATTCGACGTAACGTTCGTGGGGCGGCAGGCTGGTAGCCGAACGCACAGTCGTGGGGTGGGTGAGGTTTCGCCTCGACGTCGGCTGGGTAGAGCACGGTCGTCATGAAGAATTCGAGGGGGGACCAGATGTACGCGGGAGCCCGCGCGGTCCCGGCTACGCATTGGGCGTCGTTCGCTCATGAGGCGGCGTCGGTGCCCCAAGCCCGTCATGTCCTGCGCAACGTCCTCGGTGGGGTGGGCCTCGACGAGATGGCCAGCGCCGAGATCGAGATCGTGCTCTCCGAGATCGTCGGCAACGCGGTCCGCCATGCCCGGCCGTTGGGTGACGGCGGCATCCACGTGTCGTGCGCGGTCGTGGCCGATGCCGCCCCGCACGTGGAGATCGCGGTGACCGACGGCGGCGCGCCCGGGCGGTTGGTCTCCCCGCGAACCCCCGGTGATGCCGAGACGTCGGGTCGGGGCCTGGCCATCGTCGACGGGTTGGCTGATCAATGGGGAGTCGTCGAGGACCTCGACAACCTCAGTCGTACGGTGTGGGCGTCCTTCGGTGGGCCGACCCGTCACCACCCGCGGTGACGTCACACTCACCGAATAGTCACCCACCGTTGTGACGTGATGACGAACCGTCAGATAGCGCGTTAACCTGCTTTGACCCGGGAATGACCCGGACAACGAGGCGGGAGGGCTGCTCGGTGGATCCGGCAGTGGTGGACGCGACGGCCGTTCCCGATCAGTCCCGGGGTCTTCGTCCCGAGTCCCGCCTCGACGTCTCCGCTCTCACACTGCTGCAACGGTTCTCCTTCGAACTGGCGTCGGCTTTGGACGTGCGCGCGGCGGTGACCGCCGTGCTGCGCACCGGCCGTGACGTGCTGCGCACCAGTTCCTGCGGCGTGGCCCTGCTCGACCCCACCGGGGCACTGCTGCTGCCGCAGGAACCGGACGAACCCGCACCCGAGGGCCTCGGCCGCGGCCTGCCGGTCCCGGTGGCCTCCGCGACGCCCAGCGCCGAGGTCGCCCGCACCCGCTCACCCGTTCTGCTGCGCACGCGCGCGGAGCTCGCCACCCGCTACGGGACGGAGGCCGGGCGTGGTGGGCTCAACGCGAGCGTGCTGGCCCATGGTGAGCAGTCCTGGGCGATGCTCCCGTTGCTAGCTCGCGGACGCCTCCTCGGCGTCCTGCGCTTCGGGTTCCGCCGGGAGGGTTCCCTCGACGAGCTGGAGGAGTCCGTCGCCGTCACCCTCGCGGGACAGTGCGCGTTCGCGGTGGAGCGGGCTCAGCTGCTCACCACCGCACGTGAGGCCGTCGTCGCGGCGGCGCGTTCCGAGCAGCGTTACCGCACCCTCGCCGAGGCAGGTCGCCTCGACGTCTTCACCGCGGAACCCGGCGTCGGTCTCACGGGTGACCTGCCGGGTTGGCGCGCCCTGACCGGTCGCGCCGGTGCGGTGACCGGGCTCGGTTGGTCCGGCGACGTCCACCCCGAGGACGTCGAGCAGGTCCTGGCGACGTGGCGCAGCAGCGTCCGTGCCGGCAACCGGGGTGAGTTCCGCGTACGGCTGCGCACCCCCGGTGGGTGGCGCCGGTTGTCGGCGGTGGCGGTGCCCGTCCATGCCGACCCGGAGGACCTGACCAGCCCGGTGCTCGAATGGGTCGGTTCCATCGACGACGTCACCGAGCGGGTACTCCTCGACCGGCGCAGCAGATCGCTCCAGACGCTCACCACGGCGCTTGCTTCCGCGAGCAGCTACCCCGAGGTGCTGGACGCGGTACTGCGCGCGTCCTTGGAAGGACCCGGTGCCGTTCGCGGCACCCTCGCGCTCGTCGAAGGACACGGTGAGGGTGCCGGGGTCACGCTGCACCGGCTGCTGCTCTCCGGCTCCCGGCAGTCGGAGGACCTGCACACCGTCACCGTCGCGGACCATCTCGCCGAGATGTCCCGCCTGGCCGGATCGGATGGTTCGTTCTTCGGTCCAGACGACATCGCCGTCCTCAGCGGGCCCATCAGGCCCTACTTCGAGGAGGCGCTCGCTGCCGGTGAGCAGGCCTGGGTGGTGCTCCCGTTGACCTCACCGCGCCGCCGCCTCGGCACGCTCACGCTGGGTTTCCGGGACGTGCCGCTCCACGGGGAGTCGGAGCGGGAGTTCCTGCTCACCTTCGCCCGCCAGGTCGCCGGGGCCCTGGAACGCATGCAGTTGCTGCAGGTCCAGCGCGACACCGCGACCGTCCTGCAGGAGGCGCTACAACCCGGCCCGTTGCCGCAGGTGGGGTGGTTGACCTCGCACCGGGTGGCCGCGACGAGCGCCGGGGTCGAGGTCGGCGGCGACTGGGCGGAACTCATCACGCTCGGTGCCGACCAGGTGGCGGTGGTCCTGGGGGACGTCATGGGGCGCGGTGCACGGGCCGCGACCGTGATGGGGGAGGTCCGCGCCCAGGTCCGCACCCTCGCGCTCATCGACCCGCACCCCAGTGCCGTGCTGCGCGGTCTTGACGCGTGCGCGCGTGCGGGCGGCGCGGAGGACCTCGTGACGATCTTCTACGGGTTGCTCTCTCGTGACGGGCGACTGCTGGCCGGTAGTGCCGGGCACCTCCCTCCGTTGTCCTGCAACGGGGGAGCGCAGTACCTCGACGTCCCGCCCGGCCTGCCCATCGGAGTCGGTCCGGGTGACGGCGGGATCGACCAGCGTGCGGAGGTGCTCGAGGTCCGACTCGTGCCGGGCAGCGGGCTCGTGGTCTTCTCCGACGGTCTGGTGGAGACGCGCACCCGCTCCCTCACCGAGGGCCTCGAGCACGCGTTGGAGCGCTTCCGGGCGACGGCGGGGGGAACTCCGGCTCAGATCGTCGACGCGCTCATGACGGAACTCGTGGACCAGGACGAGGTCGACGACGACGTCACCGTCCTCGCCCTGCGGCTGCAGGCGGGTCCGGAGCGCTAGCCTCGCGAGAGTGTCGCCGTTCCGTCCCTCCCCGACCGTCGCCGTCGTCGTGCCGGCCAAGGACGAGGAGGAGCGGATCGTCGCGACGGTGACGTCCCTGCAGGCGTTGCGTTCGGGGG
>JBPBQU010000420.1:0-4736 GCA_050955085.1 Janthinobacterium lividum
CCGGTGCTCACAAACATGGGACGTTACCCGCGCGCCCGCACCCCCGCGCAGTCCTGTGTCGACGCGCGATCCTGCGCCCCGTCACCCCGTACTCGCACCCACCTCGACGCCCGGCCCACACCCACGCCCCGCATCCCCTCTTCCCCCCTCCCGCCGTCGACGTGGCGACGCTTGTCGGTGCTGCAACGGGTCGCTGGGGCAACCGCACCGACGCACCCATGCCCGGACCCACGTGCTGCCGGCCGTCGGTGCGGGACAGTCGGTGCGGGACTGTCGGTGCGGGTTGTCGTGCGGGTTCTCGGTAGGGGGTCGTGTCAGAGGACGTGGTCGAGCCCGGCCTCCTTGGCCTTGGCGACGAGCTTCTTGACCTCCTGTGCGCGGGCCCGGGTGGTGACGAGCAGCGCATCGGGGGTGTCGACGACGACGAGGTCGTCGACACCCAGCAACGCGATGATCCGGCCGTTGGCGGGCACCACGAGGCCACCGGCCACACCCTCGGTCAGCACCAGGTCGGCGTCTCCGAGGATGCGCGGCTGGTCCACGTCGGCGGGCAGCAGCTCGGCGAGGGAGGAGAAGTCCCCGACGTCGTCCCACCCGAAGGTCGCGGGGACGACGGCGACACGGCCGGCTTCGGCCGCCGGTTCCGCGACCGCGTGGTCGATGGCGATGGACGGCAACGCGCTCCACTGCTCCTCGAGGACGGCGTCGCGGCGCGGGGTCTCCCACGCGTCGGCGATGCGCTGCAACCCGGCGTGCAGGGTGGGGGTGTGCTCGGCGAGCAGTTCCAGCAGTACGTCGGCGCGGGCCACGAACATGCCGCCGTTCCAGCGGTAGTCACCCGTGGAGAGGTACGCGGACGCGGTGCGCGCGTCCGGCTTCTCCTTGAACTGCAGCACGCGGCGCGCGTTCGGGGCGCCCTGCAACCGCAGTCGTCTGCCGAGGCGGATGTAACCGAAACCCGTCGCGGGGTGCGAGGGCGCGATGCCGATGGTGACCACGAACCCACGACGGGCGGTCACCACGGCCTCCTCGACGGAGGACTCGAAGTCGTCGCGCCCGGAGATGTTGTGGTCGGCCGCGAACGAGCCGAGCACCGCGTCGGGGTCGCGACGCACGAGCACCGCGGCCGCGAGCCCGATGGCGGCGGCGGAGTCACGTTGCAGGGGCTCGCGGAGGATGTTCTCCATCGGCAGGTCGGGTAGCTGCCGGGCGACGGCGTCGGCGTGCGAGCGACCCGTGACCACGAGGGTGCGCTCGGCGGCGGCCAGGGGCAGCAACCGGTCCCAGGTGGACTGCAGGAGCGTGCGCCCACGGCCCGTGAGGTCGAGGAGGAACTTGGGCCGGTCGCTGCGCGACAGCGGCCACAACCGGGTCCCCGCCCCGCCGGCCGGGACCACGGCGTGAAAGTCGGACAGGTCGATCGTCGCGTCCTCGAGGTCGTCGACCGACCACGGTGTGGCCGCTCCCCGCGGCGCCCCGCGTCCAGCTGCCCCCGACCCTTCAGCTGCCCCCGACTCTCCAGGGGCCCCCAACCGCCCAGGGGCCCCCAACCGCCCAGGGACATCCGGCTGCGCGGCCCCGTCCCCCCGGTCCTCCTGCGTGTCCCCGTCGCTCATGGCCGGGAACCTACCGGGCGCCGCGTTCTGCGTGGGGCTGGATCAACGTGGGTTGGATCGACCGGACACCACCCGTCGACGGGAAGCCCTCACACCCGGGGTGAACCCTGCATGATCGTGAGTCCTTCGTCACAAAGCCTGCACACCGACCCGCCCAGGGCGCCCAGGTGAACCCCGCACGCCTAACATGACGAACAGGACGCCGCCGCCCGAGCTCCCCGTCGTCGGACTGGACAGCACCGGCCCGGGCGTCGTGAGAGAACTCGAGGAGGACGTCCGTGGCCACCAGCCTCACCCCGCCCGGTCAGGGCACACCCGTGCAGAAGTCGAAGTCCGCGGACCGGATCCCGGGCACCCTGTACCGCGGCCAGGAAGGCATGTGGTCGTGGGTGATGCACCGGATCTCCGGGGTCCTCATCTTCTTCTTCCTCTTCGTGCACGTGCTGGACACCGCGACGGTGCGGGTCTCCCCGGAGGTCTACAACGGCGTCATCGGGCAGTACAAGAACCCCGTGATGGGTCTGGGTGAAGCCGGCCTCGTCGGCGCGGTCGTCTTCCACGCGCTCAACGGCATCCGCATCATCCTCGTCGACTTCTGGTCGGGCGGGACCAAGCACCAGCGCAAGCTGTTCTGGGGTGTCGTCGTCGTCTGGGCGATCCTCATGGCCGGTTTCCTCCCCCGCCACCTGATGAACGTCTTCGGGAACTGAGGAGCAGACCGTGAGTGCATCCGAGCAGACCCCCGGTGGCAGTTACGCCCCCGCGCTGGAGTCCCCCCGTTCGCCGTATCGGCGCAGCAAGGCCACCCGGACGAACTGGGAGTTGTACGGCTGGCTCTTCATGCGGATGTCGGGCGTCGTCCTGATCGTCCTCGTCTTCGGCCACCTGTTCGTCAACCTCGTGACCGGCGAGGGGATCCACCAGGTCGACTGGGGGTTCGTCGCCGGCAAGTGGTCGAGCCCGTTCTGGCAGGTCTGGGACCTGTTGATGCTGTGGTTGGCGCAGCTGCACGGCACCAACGGCGTCCGTACCGTCATCAACGACTACGCGGAGCGCGACTCCACCCGGTTCTGGCTGAAGATGGCGCTGTACCTGTCCACCGTGATCGTCATCGTCGTCGGCACGCTGGTCATCTTCACGTTCGACCCGTGCTCGGACCCGAGCCAGGGGTTCAGTTTCTGCGGCGCCATCGACAACGTCCCCACCGTCACCAGCCCGAACAGCTGACCCGCGAGCGAGAAGAGGACCCACCATGCAGACGCACCAGTTCGACGTGGTCATCGTCGGCGCGGGCGGCGCGGGGATGCGCGCAGCCCTGGAATCGGGCCAGCGAGCCCGCACTGCCGTGCTCACCAAGCTCTACCCGACGCGCTCGCACACCGGTGCGGCCCAGGGCGGAATGTGTGCCGCACTGGCCAACGTCGAGGAGGACAACTGGGAGTGGCACACCTTCGACACGGTCAAGGGTGGTGACTACCTGGTCGACCAGGACGCCGCCGAGGTCATGTGCAAGGAAGCCATCGACGCGGTCCTCGACCTGGAGAAGATGGGCCTGCCGTTCAACCGGACACCTGAGGGGAAGATCGACCAGCGCCGGTTCGGTGGGCACACCCGTGACCACGGCAAGTCCCCCGTGCGCCGCAGCTGCTTCGCCGCGGACCGTACCGGCCACATGATCCTGCAGACCCTCTACCAACAGTGCGTCAAGCACGAGGTGGAGTTCTTCAACGAGTTCTACGTCCTCGATCTTCTGCTGATCCCGCAGGCCGAGGCGAAGACGGGTACCGAGATCGAGGGCGCGGCCGACCAGCCCGTCATGGCGGCCCCGCCCACGATCGGCACCCCGGGTGACAAGCGGGTCGCCGGTGTCGTGGCCTACGAACTGGCCACCGGTGAGATCCATGTCTTCCAGGCCAAATCCGTCATCCTGGCCACCGGTGGCGCAGGCAAGGTCTACAAGACCACGTCGAACGCGCACACCCTGACCGGTGACGGCATGGGTATCGCCTACCGCGGTGGGCTGCCGTTGGAGGACATGGAGTTCTTCCAGTTCCACCCGACCGGTCTGGCCGGACTGGGGATCCTGCTCTCCGAGGCGGCCCGGGGTGAGGGCGGCATTCTGCGCAACGCCGACGGTGAGCGGTTCATGGAGCGTTACGCCCCCACCATCAAGGACCTCGCGCCGCGCGACATCGTCGCCCGCGCGATGGCCAACGAGGTCCGCGAGGGCCGGGGTGCGGGTCCCCACAAGGACTACGTCTTCCTCGACCTGACCCACCTCGAACCCGCGCACATCGACGCGAAACTCCCCGACATCACGGAGTTCGCGCGGACCTACCTCGGCGTCGAGCCGTACACCGAACCGGTTCCGGTGTACCCGACGGCGCACTACGCCATGGGCGGCGTCCCGACGAACGTCGACGCGGAGGTCCTGCAGGACAACACCCGGGTGGTGCCGGGTCTCTACGCGGCCGGTGAGGTCGCCTGCGTCTCCGTCCACGGTTCCAACCGGCTCGGGACGAACTCGCTCCTCGACATCAACGTGTTCGGCCGTCGTGCCGGGATCGCCGCCGCGGAGTACGCCAAGGCGGCCCAGTGGGTCGCGTTGCCGGCCGACCCCGACGCCGCCGTGATCGCCTCCATGGCCGAACTGCGTGACCGCCCCCAGGGGGAGCGGATCTCCGACATCCGTCGCGAGTTGCAGGACTCGATGGACCTCAACGCCCAGGTGTTCCGCACCGAGGCGACGCTGAAGCAGGCCATGACCGACATCGACCGCCTCAAGGAGCGTTACTCCCGCGCCTCGGTGCAGGACAAGGGCAAGCGGTTCAACACCGATCTGCTGGAGGGTCTCGAGCTGGGGTTCCTGCTCGACCTCGCCGAGGTGATGGTGATGGGTGCGCTGGAACGCAAGGAGTCGCGCGGGGGGCACTTCCGCGAGGATTACCCCAACCGCGACGACGTTAACTACATGCGGCACACGATGGTCTACCGCGAGACCGATGCCGCCGGGAAGCACTCGATGCGCCTGGACTTCAAGCCTGTGGTCCAGACGCGCTACCAGCCGATGGAGCGCAAGTACTGATGTCCACGTTCGAGACCAGCCCGCAGGAGACGAAC
>JBPBQU010000421.1:0-4666 GCA_050955085.1 Janthinobacterium lividum
CGGCAGAAGCATTCCCATGCACACCGACGGTGCCGCGTTCTTGATCGAGAAGCGGGTAGCGACATGTGGATCTGTTGCGGCGGTTCAGCGACCACGAACTTTCACACCAGACCACTAGGCCCGCCGTCACGGGCCGACCGCACCACCGGCCGGGGCAGCATACCGGCGGTCCACGACGCGGTCAGCGAGCTCCTGGTCTCGCTCACGCAGTCGTGGTGCGAGGCGGGGAGTGGCCTCGGGTGGGCGCCCCGGAGCAGGCCGGGCCGCGGCCTGACCCCACCGCCGGGAACGCTGCCCGATCCCGACCCGCCCAGGGTTTGCTCAGCCGAGGGCCTGGGCGAGGTCGGCCAACAGGTCGTCGGCGTCCTCGATCCCGACCGAGAGCCGCACGAGGTCGTCGGGGACCTCCAGCAGCGAACCCGCGACCGAGGCGTGTGTCATCTTGCCGGGATGCTCGACGAGCGACTCGACACCGCCCAGGGATTCACCCAGCGTGAACAATTGAGTCGCCTTGCAGACCTGCAACGCGTCCTCGACGCTCGAGGTGCGGAACGAGATCATCCCGCCGAAACGCTTCATCTGCTTCGCCGCGACGTCGTGGTTGCGGTGCTCGGGCAGGCCCGGGTAGAGGATCGACGTGACCCGCGGGTGGCGCTGCAGGAACTCCACGACCTTCTCCGCGTTGTCGCAGTGGCGTTCCATCCGGACGGCGAGCGTCTTGAGCCCGCGCTGGACGAGCCAGGAGTCGAAGGGACCGGGAACAGCACCCATCGCGTTCTGGTGGAAAGCGATCCGCTCGGCCAGGGAGTTCCCGCGGCCGTCCTCGCCGGCCCGCACGACGACCGCGCCGCCAACGACATCCGAATGCCCACCCGCGTATTTCGTCGTCGAGTGCACGACGACGTCCGCGCCGAGCAGCAGCGGGGTCTGCAGGTACGGGGTGGCGAACGTGTTGTCCACGACGAGCAGGGCACCCGCCGCGTGGGTCACCTCGGCGAGCGCCGCGATGTCACCGACTGTCAGCAACGGGTTCGTCGGGGTCTCCAGCCAGACGAGGCGGGTCACCCCGGGACGGATCGCGGCCCGCACGGTGTCCACGTCCGCGACATCCGCGGGGGTGTGCTCGACACCCCAGGGCTGCGCCACCTGGTTCACGAGGCGATAGGTCCCGCCGTAGGCGTCGTTCGGGATGACGATGTGGTCACCCGGCTTGAGCAGGGCGCGCAGGACCCCGTCCTCAGCGGCCAGGCCGGAGGCGAAGGCGAAGGCGGCAGCCCCTTGCTCCAGGGCGGCGAGCTGCTGTTCCAGCGACGTGCGGGTGGGGTTGCCCGAGCGGGAGTACTCGTAACCGGCGCCCAGGCCGGTGCGCAGGGTGCCGACGCCGTCCTGCTTGTAGGTCGAGACCTGGTAGATCGGGGTCACCACCGCACCGGTCGAGGGGTCGGCGTCCTGGCCGGCGTGCAGGGCGCGGGTGGAGAAGCCGGAGAGCTTGTCGTCAGTCACGAGACCCCAGCGTAGGGAACGCGCGGCGGGTTCTCGTGGTTGAACCGGGTACGACGGTGAGAAGGAGTGGTCAATGATGTTCGGCAACCCGTTCAAGACGAAGCTCGTGGGCGCGGAGGACGCGCTCAAGGGGTCGAAGAACCGGCGCTTCGAAGTGCCGACCACGCACGCGGTGCTCGGTACCCCGCTCGAGGGCCCCTGGCCGGCGGGCACGCAGACGATGTCCTTCGCGATGGGCTGCTACTGGGGCGCGGAGCGGATCTTCTGGCAGCTGCCGGGGGTGGTCACGACGGCGGTCGGGTTCCAGGGCGGGTTCACCGAGAACCCCACCTACGAGGAGTCGACGACCGGCCGCACCGGGCACGCTGAGACCGTCCTCGTCGCCTACGACCCGACGATCACGAGCGCCGAGCTGCTGTTGAAGGCGTTCTGGGAGAACCACGACCCGACCCAGGGTTTCCGGCAGGGCAACGACCGGGGGACGGAATACCGCTCCGCGATCTACCCGAGCACGGACGAGCAGCTCGACGCCGCGCGGCGGACGCGGGAGACGTTCCAGCGTGAACTCACCGAGCACCGCCACGGGCAGATCACGACCGAGATCCGCCCGGTGTCGGAAGCGGGGCCGTTCTGGTACGCCGAGGACTACCACCAGCAGTACCTCCAGAAGGTCCCCGGCGGGTATTGCAACCACGGCCCGAACGGGCTGACCTGCCAGATCGGGCTCGTGAGCTCCACCGACTGAGCAAGACCAGCCAGTGGGCAAGACCAGCAAGTCGACATGACGAAGGGGACGACACCCGTGGGTGTCGTCCCCTTTGTCGCGTCCCCCAGGATGCGGTAGCGATCCCCCGCACCACGCCACACCCCGTCCCCCCGGCAGGGCGCGGCTCGATCTTCCCAGAGCGCAACGTGTCGTCCAGACCTCATGGCACCCCCCTTTCGGGGGTGGATCACCTGCTCTGCACCCCTTTTGCCCGGCGCGGATCGCGATCTGTGGTGCCGAACGCCGCGGGGGCTCGGTAGCCTTCGCGCCGAAGGAGGTCCTCGTGCAGCGCGACGAACATGACTGCCAGCTGCCGCGCAGCCCTCGTGACCGGGGTGGCATGCGGATCGCGGCGGTGGACGATCACCCGGCACTGCTGTCGGGTCTGCGGGTGGAACTCGCGGCCCTCGACGCCGCCGTCGATCTCGTGGCGACCGCGGCGACCGTGCCCGACCTGCTGTCGTGCCTCCTCGGTGCCCCGCCCCCCGAGGTGGTCTTGCTCGACTTGCGCCTGGGTGACGGTTCGCGCCCCGCGGACAACGTGCGGCGCCTCCTGGAGCACGGTTGCCGGGTGCTCGTCTACACCGAGGGCCGTCAGCACGCCGAGGCACTGGAAGCCCTGCGGGCCGGGGCCCAAGGGGTACTGCTCAAGGACCGCCCGGTGACCTCCGTCGCCGAGGCGTTGCGCGCGGTCCGCGGAGGCGACACCGTGGAATCCCCGGAAACAGCTGCGGCGCTTCAGGTCGACGAGAAACTGACCGAGCATCTGTCCCCTCAGGAGCGCCGGGTTCTCGAGCTCTACGCCGGTGGGATGCCCGCCCGTTCCGTCGCGCTGCGCCTCGGGGTCACCCTGGAGACGGCCAAGGGGTACCTCAAACGCATCCGGGCCAAGTACGCCGCGCTCGAACGCCCCGCGTACACCCGGATGGAGCTCTACCGGCGGGCGGTGGAGGACGGTGTCCTGTCCCCGCTGGCCGGCCCGTTGGATGCGCCCCGCCCCCAACCCGCCACGTCGCGGCCCGCCACGTACCCGCCGCCGAGTTGAGGACCTCGGTGGGGAGGTCATGACGGAACGCGGGGTCCGACGGCTCCTGGCCCTGGTGCTGGCCCTCGCCTTCGCCTCGGTGATCCCGACGATCGCGGCGGGCCTGGCGGCCCATCCTGGCGAAGTGCCGTCGTGGTGGTCCACCACCGTGGTGGCGGCGTGCGCGCTGCTGCTCCTGCTGCTCACCGCGCAGGCGGTTTCCGGGCGGGACTGGCTCGTCCCCGTCTTCGGGGTCGTCCTGGTCGGGGACGCCGCGTTGGCCAGCTACCCCCTCGTCGCGTCCGGAGCACAGCCGGACGCACCCTGGGTGCTCGCACTCTCCCCCGTGAGCGTGGGGGCCGGGGCCGTTCTGCTGCGCTCGCGGGGGGCCATGCTGCTCGCCCTGCTGCACCTGGGGTTCCGGCTGGAACTGCAGCTCAGTGGCGTCTGGACCGTGCCATCCGTGACGGCCCTGCTGGACGCCATGTTGCTGCTCGTCGTCGCGAGCGCCGCGTCGGTCTGCGTGCAGGCGGTTCGGACGTCGGCGGCCCAGCTGGGGGTGGCCCGTGCGGAGGCCGAACGCGAAGCGGCAGCAGCGGGCGTGGCCCGCGCGGTGGAGCTCGAGAACACCCGCTGGGACGCCATCGTCCACGACGACGTCCTCGCGACCCTGACGATGACGGCGCACGCCCGGACGAGCGCGGATCGCGTCCGGGCCCGGACCGCGGCGCGCACCGCACTGGCCAGTGTGGAACGCGACGTGGCGCCCGACCCGGTCTCGCTGAGCTCCCTCCTGGAGCAGCTCCGCGCCGGCGTGCAGGGCGCGCACCCGCAGGTCCGTCTCGAACTGCCCCGCTCACAGTCGCCCGCTCACCTCGACCCCGACGTCGCCGACACGGTCCTGGCCGCGGTCGTCGAGACCGTGCGGAACGCGGTCCGCCACGGTGCCCGGGCCGGGGACGGACCCCCCGACGTGCGGGTGCGGATCCGGGTCGACGACGGCCGGTTCACGGTGGAGGTCCGCGACGACGGGGTGGGCTTCGACCTGACCCGTCCCGCCCGGAGCCTGGGGTTGGTGGTGTCCGTGCGCCGTCGTGCGCAGGCCGTCGGCGGTGCCGCCTACGTGCGCTCGGTACCCGGGGTGGGGACCGTCGTACTGCTGACCTTCCCGTTGCGGGTGACCGACCTGGAGTCGGACCGCTCACCGGTGGCCTCCCGATGACCGGCATCCAGCGCGCCTGCGCGTTGGGGGCGTTGATCTGGATGGTGGGTCACGGCCCGATCCCAGCCCTCCTCGCGTTGGGTCGCACCTCCGCGCCGGGGTTGTCGTTGCTGGCGCTGGCCGTCCTGCTGGTTCTCACCACCCTCGCCAT
>JBPBQU010000422.1:0-4620 GCA_050955085.1 Janthinobacterium lividum
CCACCCGAGCGCCGGTCGGCAGCCCGGCCAGCGTGCGACCACCCGCGACGAGCACGTCGCGCGGGTCCTCGCGGGCGGGGACGGCGGCCAGCGCGACCCCGGGCGCCGGGGACGTCGGCAGGTCCTTGAGGGAGTGCACCGCCAGGTCGACATCACCCGCCAGGAGCGCGTCGCGAAGGGCGGAGACGAACACCCCCGTCCCGCCGATGACGACCAGGGGTTCGCGCGAGGTGTCACCGTGGGTGGTGATCTCCACCAGCTCCACCTTCGACCCGTTGGCACGCAACGCATCCGCGACCCAGCTGCTCTGGGTCGTGGCGAGCTCGCTGCGCCGGGTGCCCAACCGCAACGTCCTCGTCACGACACCCTCCCCACGGCATCGGCGACCGTCGTCGACAGCGGTGCCTCGCCAGGCAGTGCACCCGGGCCGGTCCCGCCGACCTCGAGGTCGAACAGCGCCCGCAGCGCCGCTGCGTACCCCACCCCACCGGCGTCACCCGCGAGTTCCTTCACCCGCACGGTCGGGGTGTGCAGGAGCTTCTCGACGATGCGGTGCACGGCGCGGTCGACCTCGGAACGGGTGGCCTCGTCGAGCTCGACGCGCCCCGCGAGCCGGCGCATCTCGGTGTCGACGACGTGGCGGGCCTGCTCCCGCAGGGCGACGACCGTCGGAGCGACGTCGGCCGCGCGCAACGAGGCCGCGTACGCGGCCACCTCCTCGGCGACGATCGTGCGCACCGCGCGCAGATCCGCAGCGACGGCCGAACTCGCGAGGTCGGCGCCCAGGCTCTCGAGGTCGACGAGGTGGGCCCCGGGCAGCGACGAGACATCGGGGTCGACGTCGCGTGGCAGGGCCAGATCGGCGAGGAAGAGCGGTCGGGTCGGTCGGTCCAACAGCGCGCTCGCGACGACGGCCACGTCCAGGACGTGCCCGACGGCGCCGGTGCAGCTGACGATGAGGTCGGCCGCCGCGACCTCGGTCCGCAACCCCTCCAGACCGACGGCCCGACCACCGACGGCCCCGGCGAGACGCCGTGCGCGCTCGGGCGTCCGGTTGGCGATGACGACGTCCACCCCGGCCCGGCCCAGCGTGGTGGCCACCAGGGCGCTCATCGCCCCGGCGCCCACGACGACGGCACGACGCCCGGCCAGCGGCCCGACGACACCCGTGGCGCGGAGCATCGCCGCGTCGACCAGCGAGGCCCCGGCCGCGTCCAGGGAGGTCTCCGAGTGAGCCCGCTTGCCCACGCGCAACGCGTGTTGCAGCAATCGGTCCAGGGTTCCGCCGGCCTTACCGGCAGCGTGCAGGTCGTGCAACGAACCGCGCAGCTGACCGAGGATCTGGCTCTCGCCCACGGCCATCGAGTCCAACCCGCAGGCCACCCTGAACAGGTGCTCGACCCCGGCGTCCCCGTAGTGCACGTAGAGCTGATCCCCGAGCTCCTCGACCGGGATGCCGATGCGTCGACACAACGTGTCCCCCACGTCGGCGACGCCGCTGTGGAAGCGCGTCACCTCGCAGTAGAGCTCCACGCGGTTGCACGTCGAGAGGACGAACGCCTCCTCGACGTGCGGGGAAGCCGTCAGCTCGGCGAGGACGTCACCCACGGCCCGGGCGTCGAAACTGGCCCGTTCGAGGACCTCCAGCGCCGCCGTGCGGTGGGAGAGGCCGACCACCATGAGCGCCACTCAGACCACCCCCCGGACGCCGGGGCCGACCGATTCCAGGGCACGCGTCGGCGGCAGCGAGGCCGACACCGGACGGGGAGCCTTGCGCTGGGCGTGGAACGCGAGGATCTGCAGCTCGGAGGCGAGGTCGACCTTGCGCACGTCCACCCCGTCGGGGACGCGCAGCACGGTCGGGGCGAAGTTGAGGATGCTCGTGATGCCCGCCGACACCAGCCGGTCGCAGACGAGCTGGGCGTGCACTGCGGGAACGGCGAGGACGGCGATGGTGGCCTCCCCTGGGCGGACCACGTCGAGCAGTTCGTCGAGCGCCCGAACCCGCAAACCGTTCACGACCTCCCCCACGACGTGGGGGCCGTCGTCGAAGAGCCCCACCACCCGGAACCCGCGGGAGGCGAACCCGCCGTACCCCGCCAGGGCGTGCCCGAGGTTGCCGACGCCGACGATGACGACGCTCCAGCTGCTGCTCTGCCCGAGCCGGGCCGCGATCTGGCGACTCAGCTCGGCCACGCCGTAACCCACCCCGCGCGTGCCGTAGCTGCCCAGATGGGAGAGGTCCTTGCGCAGTTTGGCCGAACCCACCCCGGCCGCATCGGCGAGCGCTTCCGAGGAGACGGTCCGCAATCCGGCCTCGGCGAACGAGGACAGGGCCCGCAGGTACTGCGGAAGACGGGCGACGGTGGCCTCGGGGACGTCGGCGGTCGCCGACGGCGCCCCGGTGAATCCCAGGCCATTGCTCGGCACCCTCTCAGCGGGGTCCCCATCGGCGAATGCCGCGTCGGCTGATAGCCCACGGCGTGCGTCGTTCACCTCGTCAGCGTCCACAGCGGTCAGACCCTGCACCCTCGTACGTGTTGCCCCCCCAGCGCCGGACTCCAGCGCTGCTGCTCATCCGTCTGCCAGATTAGGCGTTTGTGAACGTACGCACAAAGTCGTGAGGCCCCGGCGTGACGAGGGTCTCCGCGCCGCTGGGACAACCGTTCGCCCGGGACCCAGAACTGAGGGGACCCTCACCCGACCTGCGACGACACCGTCAGCGGGGTCCCCGGCGCCACCACCGTCGACCGGCGAGGGCCGCGCGCAGCCGGTCGGCGTCGAGGTGGCCGAAGTCGTGCTCCGCGCCGTCGACGAGCACGACGGGCACCCGATCGGAGAAGCGGCGCAACAGCTCGGCGTCGGCGTCCACATCCACCTCGGCCCACCTCGTGCCGCTCGATTCCGCGACCGCGCGCACCACCTCCCGGCCCTCGTCGCACAGGTGACAACCCACCCTCGACACGAGCACCAACCGTTCGTCACCCACCGTCGACTCCCCTCCCGACACCATCCCGTCACCGCCCGCACCCGGGCGACGGGCCTACAGTGACGGACATGGCTCAGCCAGCCCCGGCAGGGCCAGCCCCCAGCAGCTCGGCGGACACCCGTGCGACCCCTGGCAGCCGCGCAAACGCGACCCTCGACGCCGCATTCTTCGACCTCGACAACACGATGGTCGCCGGGGCGTCGCTGTTCTACCTGGCCCGCGGGCTGGCCGCCCGCCGCTTCTTCTCCCGGCGCGAACTGCAGAAGTTCGCCCGGCGCGCGCTGCACTTCGGGCTGCGCGGGGAGAACCTCGGCCATCTCGTCGAGATCCGTGATCTGGCGCTCGCCTTCGTGGCGGGGCACACGACCGCCGAGATCCGCGCGATCGGCGAAGAGGTCTACGACGAACACGTCGAGGCCAAGGTGCGGGTGGGGACCCAGGAACTCGCGCGACGTCACCTCCGCACGGGAGCCCCGGTGTGGCTGGTGACGGCCGCGCCCGTCGAGCTGGCCGACGTCATCGCCCGCCGGCTGGGGCTCACCGGTGCGCTCGGCACCATCGCCGACTCCTGCGATGGCGTGTACACCGGGAAGCTGCTGGGTGAGCCGCTGCACGGTCAGGCCAAGGCCGACGCGGTGCGCCGGCTCGCGGTGCGCTCCGGCTTCGACCTCGCGCGGTGTGCGGCCTACTCCGACTCCGCCAACGACCTGCCCCTGCTCTCGATGGTCGGCAGTCCCGTCGCGGTGAATCCCGACCGCACGCTGCGCAGGCACGCACTCCGGCACGGCTGGCCGATCCACGAGTTCCGGCAGTGGCGCCACGCCGCACGTTGGGGTGCACGCGTCACCACCGTGGGCGCCGCCGGGGTCGTCGTGGTGGCGCTGACCGGGCTCGTTCGCCGGAACCACTGACTACCGGATTCACGTGATCGAGGGCTGGTGAACACCGGGGGACACACCGGGCTCCCGACACACCGGGCTCACGACTCACCGGGCTCACAAAGAAGGGCAGTTCAGGTCCGGACGCGCCAACGGGCGGACCCCCGAGGGAACCCGCCCGTCGCGCTGCCCCGGAGGACCGGGATCAGCTCACGTGTCGTGCGATTTACTTCTTGTTACGACGCTGGTGGCGCGTGCGACGAAGCAATTTGCGGTGCTTCTTCTTCGCCATGCGCTTGCGACGCTTCTTGATGACAGAGCCCAAGGGGTCCTCGCTTACTCGTGACGGCTGGTGGAGACACGTGCCGCTCGCGCGGCAGACCGTGGCCGAGTCTAGCGGCCCAGGAGAGCTCGGCGAGCCGTCGGCGCGGCGCGGCCGTTCTCACGCCGTATCGATGTAGGACTGACGTAGGTATTCGTGAACGGCCGCCTCGGGTACCCGGAAGGACCGGCCGACGCGCACGGCGGGCAGGTCCCCGTTGTGCACCAACCGGTACACCGTCATCTTCGACACACGCATCATCGATGCGACCTCCGCCACGGTCACGAACCGTACGTCGGAGAGTGAGCGGTCCTCAGGCATCCCCACAGCACCCTTCAGTCGCGCGCCAGCGGCCCGTTCCGCATCGGACGGCCCGAGGAAGCGCGTTCTTTCCCACTGTAGGGGCACATCAGACAGGCGTGGGCAAAGTT
>JBPBQU010000423.1:0-4607 GCA_050955085.1 Janthinobacterium lividum
TTCCGTACCTGGGTCTGGCCTTGGGTGTGGCGGGGTCGGTGGTGAGTATCCTCGCGCTGCGTCGGTCCAAGACCCTCGGGCGGAAGGGAATGTCCATCACCGCCGTGATCCTCTCCGGCGTGGCGACGTTGTCGGGGGCTGGTTCCTCACTCACCTGGGCCCTCGCCGGACCGGAGATCAGGGAGTTCTTCGAGGAGGCGTCGGACGGTCCGGCACCCTCCCCGGCGTCACCGGATCAGGGCAGCGAGTCGAGAATCCCCGGCGGTCCCCAACTCCTGGTCGTCGGTAGCGATCTGAAACCGGGTGTGTATCGCAGCACCTCGGGAGATGGCGACGTCTGCTCGTGGGCCCGACTGTCTCAGGCTCCCCCGGACACCAGTGTCGCGGTTGCCATCGGGGGGTCGCTGGCCAATGGTTACGCGTTCGACGGCTCCGCGGTGGTGCAGGTGCTGGCCGGTGACTACGGGTTGCAGGCGAGTGGATGCGGTGACTGGGTCGAGGTGGACATGGACAAGCCCCACTTCCAGAAGAGCTTCGGATCCGGTCAAGTCATCGTCGGGGTGGACATGGAACCGGGGTTGTGGCAGGCCACCGGAACCAGTGGTGAGTGCCGTTGGACGACCTACTCCAGCCTCACCCAGGAGGATGAGGCCTACACCAGCGGTGGAAACTCCCTCACGGCTGCGGTTGTCGACATCGACCTGTCGGACAAGCTGTTCGCCACCGAGGACTGTGGTGACTGGGTCAAGGTGGATCGACCGCTGACGCTGCAGAACCCCCCTGCCGACGGGGTGATCCCGACCGGGGACAACCTGGTCGGTCGGAGCATCGCCCCGGGGATCTACACCAGCACCGAGTCCTCCGGTGAACTGGGTTGCTACTGGGTGACGTATCGCGACACGCGGATGCAGGACATCGGGGTCAGCGAGATGCACGTGGGACCGCACGTAGTGCAGATCCAGAGCACGGACGCGGTGTTCTCCAGTAGCCCCGAGTGCGGTGGTTGGGTAGCGGTGGACACCACTGCCAGGTTGCGACCGACCATCGGTGACGGTGACTGGTTGGTGGGCGTCGACATCGCCCCGGGGACCTACACCTCCAACCATGACGCTCCTGCGGACAGCTATTGCAGCGGTAAGACCAGCAGTGACATGACCCACGAGGATGACTCCCTGACCGGACGCGGGTACGACATGAGCGCTTTCACCGTGCAGGAGGGGGACGTCCTGCTCAGCCTCGCGGGTCACTGCGGTACCTACACCAAGGCCCCGTGACGTGAGTGGGGCTTCGTGCGCCTGCGTGCGGGTGGGGTTCGCTCAGGCCGCGCGGTCGAGGGCGACGAGCACCTGCGCCAAGGTCGGGACGCCTGCCGCGCGAAACACCTCTCTGCCCTGTGCGTCCCGGATCAGCGTGGTGGGGGTGCTGGTGATGCCGGCGAGTTCGGCGCGTACGACCTGCTCGGCGACGTCGACCTCCTCCAGGCGCAGAGCGGGGAGGAGGCGGGCGGCTTCACCCAGGACGGCGCGGGTGGTGCGGCACGGACCACAGAAGGCCGACGTGTAGAACTCGACGTTCACCACAGTCGGGTCCACGTCTCGGGGGGCGGCACCCGGACCCCGGGGTTCACAACAGGTACCGGAACAACCGGTCGTCCGCGGAGATCTTCTCGAACGTCGGCGGCGAGGCGGCCATCCGCTGCAGCAGGGCCGGCAGCTGCGAGGTGTCCGGGATCTCGATGCCGACGAGCGCCGGTCCGGTCTCCCGGTTGCTGCGCTTGACGTACTCGAAGAGGGTGATGTCGTCGTCCGGGCCGAGGACCTCGTCGAGGAATCTGCGCAGCGCACCGGGTTCCTGCGGGAAGTCGACCAGGAAGTAGTGCTTCAACCCCTCGTGGACGAGGGCGCGCTCCACGATCTCCGCGTAGCGGCTCACGTCGTTGTTCCCGCCCGAGACGATGCAGACGACGCTCTGACCCGGTTCGACGCGGACCGCACCCGCCAGCGCCGCCGTCGCGAGCGCCCCGGCGGGTTCGGCGATGATCCCGTCGGTCTGGTACATCGCGAGCATCTCGACGCAGATCGCACCTTCCGCGACGGTCACGAGTTCCACCGGGTGCTGCGCGACGACCGCGTGTGTCACGTCGCCCACCCGGCGCACGGATGCGCCGTCGACGAAGGAGTCCACCTCGCCGAGTCGGACGGGTGCACCGGCGGCGATCGCCGCCGCCATCGACGCCGCGCCCGCTGGTTCCACCCCTACGACCCGCACACCCGGGTGCCGCTCGCGGACCCAGGTCAGGGCCCCGGCCAGCAGCCCGCCCCCGCCGACCGGGACCACCAGGACGTCGGGGGGACCCTCACCGCGCTCGGCGAGCTGGTCCAGGACCTCCACGACAACCGTGCCCTGGCCCGTCAGGGTGCGGGCGTCATCGAAGGCGGGCACGACGGTGGCTCCCGTCTCGATGGCCTCGAGTGCCGCCGCCGCCGCCGAGTCGTCGTAGGTGTCGCCGAACACCACGGTCTCGACGAACTCCTGACCCAGCGCCGCGATGCGGTCGCGCTTCTGCCGGGGCGTCGTGCGGGGGACGTACACCCTGCCCTTCACCCGCAGGGCGGCGCAGGCGTAGGCGACGCCTTGGGCGTGGTTGCCGGCGCTCGCGGTCACCACGCCGCGCGCGCGTTCCTCCTCGCTGAGCTGGGCGATGAGGTTGTACGCGCCGCGCAGCTTGTAGGAACGCACCACCTGCAGGTCTTCTCGCTTGATGCGCACGATCGCGTCCAGCGCGGCCGACCAGCGCGGGTTGGTGCTCAGCGGTGTGCGGGTCGCGACCCCCGACAACCGGGCGGCGGCGGCCTCGACGTCGGCGGCGTCGGGCAGCGACCGGGTCGGCGCGGGTGTGCGCAGGTCGGCTTCGGGCAACGTCATGGGGTGATCCTGCCGTTGCCTGGGCCATGATCGCGACGAGGGGTGGGGTCGTGGAGTCCTCGGTGGAGGGAGCGGGTGTGCTGCTACGCACGATCGGGTTGTTCGTGCTGGCCGCGGTGTTGGAGATCGGTGGTGCCTGGCTGGTGTGGCAGGGCGTCCGTGAGCACCGCGGTTGGTGGTGGTGCGGTCTCGGGGTACTCGCCCTCTCGGCCTACGGGTTCGTCGCCGCCTTCCAGTCCGACGCGTCCTTCGGGCGGGTGCTGGCTGCCTACGGCGGGGTGTTCGTCGCCGGGTCGTTGCTCTGGGGTGTGCTCGCGGACGGTTTTCGTCCCGATCGCTACGACGTGGTGGGGGCGTCGGTGTGCCTGCTCGGCGCCGGGATCATCGTGACGGCACCGCGGGGGGATTGACCTGCCCGGTATCCACCGGGGGTTCTCCGTGCGTGACCTACGCCACATGACAGCCCCCGGGGTCGGAAAGTTAGGCAAGGCGGGCCTAGCATCGGGAAGGCTCACCTAACCGGGAGGGCCTTCGGCGTCGTGAGGAGCTGTCCGTGCTGGCCACTTTCGTGATCGGTCTGCGCGAAGGCCTCGAGGCCTCGTTGGTCGTGGGCATCGTCGCGGCCTTCCTCGTGCAGAGCGGTGCGCGGCGAACGCTGCGCTGGGTCTGGCTCGGGGTGGTCGTCGCGGTCATCCTCTGTGCAGGCGCGGCCGTCGCGTTGCAGGCCCTCTCGCAGGGACTCCCGCAGCGTCAGCAGGAACAGCTCGAGACCGTGGTGGGACTCGTGGCTGTCGCCATGGTCACCTACATGATCGTGTGGATGACCCAGCACGCCCGCACCATGAAGCACGAGCTCGAGACGGCTGCCGGTGACGCGCTGGCGCGCGGTTCCGCCTGGGCGCTCGTCGCCATGGCCTTCCTCGCGGTGTTGCGTGAAGGCCTCGAGACATCGGTGTTCCTGCTGGCCACCTTCCAGGCCGCGGGCAACCATGGTGATAGTGCCTTCGGTGCAGCTCTCGGGGTGCTCATCGCGGTCGTGCTCGGCTACCTCGTCTACCGCGGTGGAGCCCGGATCAACCTCCACCGCTTGTTCCGTGTCACCGGGGTGCTGCTCGTCCTCGTTGCGGCCGGGCTCGTCATGACGGCCGCCCACACCGCCCACGAGGCGGGTTGGCTCCTTGCCGGGCAGACCCGCGTTCTCGACCTCTCCGGCCTCGTCACCCCGGGAACCGTCCGTGCCGCCGTCTTGCAGGGTGTGCTCGGGTGGCAGCCACGTCCCGTTCTCGCCGAGGTCATCGGTTGGCTCGTGTACGCCGTCCCGATGCTGGCCGTCGTGCTCTGGCCACGCGAGCGCACCCGCCGTGTCGCGGCGCGCCAGTCCGTCATGGCCTGACACCCACCTGTCCCGTTCTGCGCCCGGCGCGCTCCCCGAAAGGCACCCCGTGCTCGTCTTGCCCCCCTCCGTCCTGCGTCCCCGCGCACTCCTCGCCGTCGTCGGCGTCGGCCCGTTGTTCGTGCTCGCCGCCTGCGGTGGCGGGTCGAACGATGTCGCCGGTAGCGGCGCCACCCCAGGAGACGGGACGGTGACGATCACGATCACCGACGACGGGTGCACCGCGGAACCCGCCTCGATCCCGGCCGGTTCGACCACGTTCGACATCACCAACACCGGGGCGAGTGCC
>JBPBQU010000424.1:0-4575 GCA_050955085.1 Janthinobacterium lividum
GTCTCGTCGCGATCGCTGCCCGGAGCGGCTCGCACCACTACGAGGTCGACGCCGTCCAGCAAGGACATCAGGGGTGCCCACGAGGCGAGCACCGGGTCGATCTGCGCGGGTCCGAGGGTCGTGGCCAGGACGAGAGTCGTGGGAATGTCCGCGGCGGAGGCTTCGTCGGCCGCGGCCACCAGGTGTTCCAGGCACGGTTCGAGGAAGGCGGAGTCGGCGGGCAACACGGGCAGCGCGACGAACGCCCGGTCGATGACCATTGCCCTCCTCCCGTTGTGACCCCGCGAGCCGTCAGCCTTGAACCCTACGCACCGTTGCCTACGCAGTGTCGCTCACACAGTGACGCTCTGTCGCGGGAAGCGGCCACGCCGGCACTGCCATCACGGGAGCGGTAGGCCCCGCAGCTCACCTACCAGGTGCGATCCACCCATCACCGGCGCCGTCTCGAATGCTTGCAGCGCAGCCGGTTCCACCCCCAGGGCCTGCAGGCCCACGGTGGCGACGGGCAACCGGGCCCGGTCGCCACCGTCGGCGATCTTCACGGCGAGCGCCCCGGCCGCCGTACCCGCGAGCTGTACGGCCTCGTACCCGTCCTTGGCGATCAACCCGGGGACGGCGCGTACCAGGGCTGCGTTGTCGCGCCCCTCTCCGGCGACGAGTTCCGGCCAGGTCCGCAGGGCGTGCGCCACCGCACCCTCGGGGGTGTCGGGGGAGGCGCCGGCGATCCGGGCACCGGCTCGCGCCAGTCCCAGCAACGACACCGCGAACAATGGGGCACCGCACCCGTCGGTGCTGCGATGCGCCACGGGCTCGTCGCAGAACTGCGCGATCGTGGTGGCGATCGCATGCTGCAGCGGGTGGGTGGGGTCGAGGTAGCTGGCCGTGTCCCAGCCCTGGACGCGACAGGTCGCCAGCATCGCGGCGTGCTTACCCGAGCAGTTCTGCGCCAACCGGTCCGGTCCACGTCCGCCGGCGATCCAGGCGGCACGCTCGGCGAGCCCGAACGGGAGGTCCGGGGTGTTGGCCAGGTCCGCGACCGTGCAACCGGCGATCTCCAGGATGCGCCGTACGCGGGAGAGGTGTTCCTCCCCGCCCGAGTGGCTCGCCGTCGCCAGCGCCAGCAGGTCACCGGGCAGGTCGAGGCCGAGACGCAGCATCGTGATGGCCTGCAACGGTTTCAGGGCGGAGCGCGGGTAGACGGGCGCGTGGACGTCACCGACCGCGTGCAGCAGGTCGCCCCCGGGCCCGACGACGGCCATCGAACCGTGGTGCACGCCTTCGACGAGCCCGTCGCGCACCATCGTCGCCACCGGGACGTGCCCCGGGATCTGCCCGGGGATCTGCAGGGGGATCTGCGGGGGGATCTGCGGGGGGATGACAGCGTTCATGCGTTGACCTCCTGGGCGAAGACGTGCGCGGGGAGTTCCGCGAGAGGTTGATCGGTCACGGTGTGGATCACCCGGTTCCCTTCGCGGCGCCCGATCAGCGGACGGGCGAGCCGCAGTTTCGACAGGTGCCGGCTGACGGCGGTCGGGCGGGCGGGGGCATCCACCATCCGCAGGGAATCGGCCGCGCGCCGGACGGAGTCGGGCAGCGGCATCGTGCGGTCCTCGATGCCGTCGTGCACGGCCTGAGGATACGTGCCCCGCACCGGTCACCCCGGAACCCGCCTCACGGGTTCCGCGCCCGCACGCCTTCGCACCTGCGCAGCTACTGTCGCGACGTGCTGCGAACGCTCACCGCCCTGCCCGAGGTCCGCTGGGCGGCATTGGCCACCGCCCTCTTCGTCCTCGGCGCGCTGGCCCTGGTGCTGGACGCCCCGACAGGGTTGAGCTGGACCCTGCTGCTCGCCTGCTATGCGGCGGGCGGGTGGGAACCGGCGCTGGCGGGGCTGCGGGCGTTGCGCGAGAAGATCCTCGACGTCGACCTGCTGATGATCGTCGCCGCGATCGGGGCGGCCGCGATCGGTCAGGTCCTCGACGGGGGTCTGCTCATCGTGATCTTTGCGACGTCCGGTGCGCTGGAGGCGTTCGCGACCCGGCGCACGGCCGATGCCGTTCGTGGGCTGACGGGCCTGGCCCCCGAGCAGGCGACGTTGCTGGCGGGTGAGCGGCGTGTCGATGTCGCCGAGCTCTCCCCGGGTGACGTCGTCCTCGTCCGCCCGGGGCAGCGATTGCCCGCGGACGGGGTCGTCGTCTTCGGCGCCTCACCGGTCGAGCAGTCCTCCATCACCGGTGAACCTCTTGCCGTCGACAAGGTGTGCGGTGACGAGGTCTTCGCGGGGACGGGCAACGGGGCGGGTGTGCTGCACGTCCGGGTCACGCGGGACGCCTCCGACAGCGTGGTGTCCCGGATCGCGGCCCTCGTGGAGGCGGCCAGTGCGACCAAGGCGCGTACGCAGGTGTTCATCGACCGGGTGGAGCAGAGCTACGCCGTCGTCGTGGTGGTGGCGACCCTGCTCGTGTTCGGGGTACCGATGCTTGTCGGGGCCGATCTCGACGCGGCCCTGCTGCGGGCCATGACGTTCATGATCGTCGCCTCGCCGTGTGCGCTCGTCCTGGCGACCATGCCGCCGCTGCTGGCGACCATCGCGAACGCCTCCCGGCATGGGGTTCTCGTCACGAGTTCGGTGGTCGTGGAGCGGCTGGGTTGCGCCGACTCTGTCGTGCTCGACAAGACCGGGACGCTCACCGACGGGGTTCCGCAGGTCCGCTCCGTCGATCCCGTGGACGGTGTGAGTGCGCCGGAGCTGTTGCGGTGGGCCGCGTCCGCGGAGGTCGGGAGTGAACACCCGCTGGGCCGGGCCGTCGTCGCCCACGCCCGGGCCGCCGGGATCCCCCTGCCGCGCGCCGAGCAGTTCCTCGCCGCCGCCGGTCGCGGTGTCGAGGCCGATGTCGACGGCCGCCGCGTGGAGGTGCTCTCACCGCGTGCCGCGTCGGCGCAGGACGACCCGGCGGTGCTGGCCGTCGAAGGGGCCGGTGCGACGGCCGTGGTCGTGCGCGTCGACGGGGTGGCCGCGGGCGTCCTGGGCCTCGGTGACCGGTTGCGCCCCGAGGCCGCGGCTGCCGTGGCTGCGCTGAACCGCCAGCACCCCGGTGGTGTCGCCCTGCTGACCGGGGACAACCCCCGGGCCGCGGCGGCCCTGGCCGCCGAGGTCGGGATCACGCAGGTCCATGCACAGCTGCTGCCGCAGGAGAAGGTCGAGCACGTGCGACGCCGTCAGGACGGCGGCCACCGGGTGCTCGTCGTCGGTGACGGGGTCAACGACGCCCCGATGATCGCGACCGCCGACGCGGGGATCGCCCTGGGCGGCATCGGGTCCGACCTCGCCGTCCGTGCGGCCGACGCGGTCGTCGTGCGCGACGACCTCGCTGCGGTCCCTGCCGTGGTCGAACTCTCCCGTCGGGCGCACCGGGTCGTCGTCGCGAACCTCGTCATCGCCTCGGTCGTCATCGTCGGGCTCGTCACCTGGGACCTCGTCGGTCATCTCCCGCTGCCCCTGGGTGTCGCGGGGCACGAGGGCTCGACGGTCCTCGTGGCGCTCAACGGGTTGCGGTTGCTGCGGTCTGCGGCCTGGCCGACGGAAGTGGGTCACCTGCCCTGACCCCTCGTGAGACCGCCGTGGACCCCGTGGTCCGTCGGCGCGTCAGTCGAGGGGCAGGGGTTCGGGGCGCTTCGCCACCCGACCCGCCCCCGAGGAGGTGCGGCGCAGGCGACGTCCGACCCACGGCAGCAGGTAGGTCCGCGTCCAGTGCAGGTTCGTGGCCAGCCGGGGTGTCGCGGACTGCACCGGCAGCGGCTCACGAGCATCCGGGGCGTTCTCGGGTCGGGGGTGACCGAGCACGCGCAGGGCCGTGACCGCCACCTGTTCGTGTCCCTCGGGGGAGAGGTGGATCCGATCCTCGTCCCAGGAACGACGAGCCCGCAGTTCGGGGATGTTCCACAGGTCGAGGACGAGACACCCGTGGCGCGCCGCGATGCCCCAGACGTGACTGTTGAGGATGGCGACGGCGGAACGGTGGTAGCGCAGCAACGGGGTCCTTCCCCGGTCGCAACCGGTCGCCAGCAGCACGCGCACGCCGGCGGCGGACAGGGCGACGACCGACTCCTCCAACGTCACCGCGAGGGCGTCCGGGTCGGCTCCCGGGCGCAGCAGGTCGTTGCCGCCGGCGACGAAACTGACCAGGTCCGGGTGCAGGTCGAGCGCCCGGGGCAGCTGATCGGCGGCGATCTCGGACATGAGTCGGCCGCGCACGGCCAGGTTGGCGTAGTCGAGCGTGATCCCCTCGGTCGCGAACGTCCGCGAGAGGTGGCCGGCGAGGCGGTCGGCCCAGCCCCGGTACTCACCATCGAGACCCACGTCCACCATGCCCTCGGTGAAGGAGTCGCCCAGGGCGACGAAACGATAGGTGCTCACGCCGTCACGGTACTTCTGCCGCGCACGGCCGATGTGACCCGTTCCCCCCATCCCCCGCGCCCCAGGTCCCGGCACCGTGGGGCCCAGGGTCAGTGGGTCCAGACTCAGCTCTGAGTCAGCTGGACGACACCCCAGGACAGCGGGGGCAGCACGATCGT
>JBPBQU010000425.1:0-4552 GCA_050955085.1 Janthinobacterium lividum
CGGGTGCGGCGGCGGGTGACCCCGGCGGTCGGTTCTGTTCGAGGACTCACGAGGGCTCCTCCGGGGAGGGGTGCGAGGACGGGGAGGAAGACGGGAGGGGGGCTGCAGCGGGACCGACGGGGCCCGGCCCGAAGGCCCCCCGCCGCACCGTCCCCGGCGCGGCCCGCTCGACGCGATCCTCGAGCCCCTCCGAGCTCGAGAGCTGCCACGGCACGCTGGCGACCATGACCCCCGGCATGTAACGCAACCGCGAGCGCAACCGCAGCGCGGACTGGTTGTGCAGGACCGTCTCCCACCAGTGCCCGACGACGTATTCGGGCACGTAGACGACGACGAGGTCACGCGGATAGCGCGCCCGCAGGCTCTTCACGTGCTCCACCACCGGCCGGGTGATCTCGCGGTAGGGCGAGTCCAGGACGGTGAGCGGTATGGGGATCCCGAAACTCTCCCAGCGTTGCTGCAGCGCCAGGCTCTCCTCGGGGTCGACCGCCACCGTGACCGCCTGCAGCTCGGTGGGTTTGGCAGCCCGGGCGTAGGACAGCGCCCGCAGCGTGGGCTTGTGCAGTTTGGAGACGAGCACGACGCCGCGCACGCCGTTGGGCAGCGCCTTGGCCCGCACCCCGGGTTCGACCTCGAGCTCCTGACTGACCGAGGTGTAGTGCCGTCGGATGAACTTCATGTTCACGAAGACGATGACCATCGCAAGGATCGCGATCCAGGCGCCCTGGGTGAACTTGGTGAGCAGCACGATGATGAGGACGAGACCCGTCAGACCCAGCCCGATCGAGTTGATGACCCGCGAGCGCTTCATGGCCGTGCGCTTGACCGGGTCGCTCTCGGCGCGCAGGTGCCGGCTCCAGTGCCGGATCATCCCCGTCTGGCTCATGGTGAAGGACACGAACACCCCGACGATGTAGAGCTGGATCAGCCGCGTGACCTCGGCGTCGAAGGCCAGGATCAGGATGACCGCTGCCAGCGCGAGCGCGATGATCCCGTTGGAGAACGCGAGGCGGTCGCCGCGGGTGTGCAACTGCTTGGGGAGGAAGCCGTCGCGGGCGAGGATCGAGGCGAGCACGGGGAAGCCGTTGAAGGCGGTGTTCGCAGCCAGCACGAGGATGACACCGGTCGCCGCCGTCACGACGTAGAAGGCGACCGGCAGGTGGTCGAAGATCGTGGCCGCGAGCTGACCGATGACGGGGTCCTGCACGTAGGAGCTACCCACCGGGACCCCGTTGTCCAACAACTGACGCGCCGGATCCTCGGCGAAGCGGATCTTGGTCAGGTTGGCCAGCGTGATGATGCTCACGAGCATCGTCACGCTGATGACGCCGAGCAGCAGCAGCGTCGTCGCGGCGTTCTTGCTCTTGGGTTTGCGGAACGCGGGTACCCCGTTGCTGATGGCCTCCACCCCGGTCAGGGCTGCGGCCCCGGAGGAGAACGCGCGCAGGATCAGGAACGCCCCCGCCACGGAGGTGAGCCCGCCGGCCATCTTGTGCTCGGCGGTGAGCTGCAGACCCGCGCTCGGGGCCTGTGGGAGGTCGCCGAGCAGGTAGCGGACGAAGCCCCAGATGCCCATGCCGATGATCGAGGCCATGAAGATGTAGGTCGGGACCGCGAACGCGGCCCCGCTCTCCCGCAGTCCGCGCAGGTTCACGGTCATCAGGACCAGTACGAGCAGGACGCCGAAGATCGCCTCGTGGCCGCGCAGGGCGGGGATCGCGGCGGCCGCGTACTGCGCCCCCGAGGAGACCGAGACCGCGACCGTCAGCACGTAGTCGACGAGCAGGGCGGAACCGACCGTCAGTCCCGCGTTCGGCCCGAGGTTCACGGTGGCGACCTCGTAGTCCCCACCACCGGAGGGGTAGGCGTGCACGTTCTGTCGGTAGGAGGCGACGACCACGAGCATGACCAGGACCACGGCTGCCGCGATCCACGGCGAGATCGCGTAGGCCGCGACGCCTGCGATGGAGAGCGTGAGGAAGACCTCGTCCGGGGCGTAGGCCACCGAGCTGAGCGCGTCGGAGGCGAACACGGGCAGCGCGATCCGCTTTCGCAACAAGGTCTCGGACAACCGTTCGCTGCGGAAGGGTCGACCGAGGAGCACGCGCTTGACCGCGTCCGTCACAGAGGGCACGTCTGCCAATGCTAGGTCCTGGCGGCCCCCGCGTGGTGCCCTGCACCCCGGCGGCTCGGGACTCGTCGTCGACGCGCGGTTTCGCCGGTGGTGGGGACGCCTGCCGACCGCGTCTCGCGCCCGACGCGGTAGCGTCGCGCACGCCCAGCAGGAGCAACAGACCGGAGCGGACGTGCACTTCGTGATCATGGGCTGTGGTCGGGTCGGGTCGACCCTCGCCCTCACCGTCGAGCAGCGCGGTCACAGCGTCGCCGTCGTCGATCAGAACGCCGACGCCTTCCGCCGCCTCGGCCCGACCTTCGCGGGCCGGCGGGTGACGGGGGTGGGTTTCGACCACGACACCCTCATCGAGGCGGGCATCCTCGAGGCCGGTGCCTTCGCGGCCGTCTCCTCCGGGGACAACTCCAACATCCTCGCGGCGCGTGTCGCGCGGGAGAAGTTCGACGTCCAGACCGTCGTCGCCCGCATCTACGACCCGGGCCGGGCCGAGGTCTACCAGCGTCTCGGCATCCCCACGATCGCGACCGTGCGCTGGACGGCCGACCAGGTGTTGCGCCGGTTGGTCCCGCAGGGCGCGTTGAGCGAGTTCCGCGACGCCAGTGGCCGCGTGGTCCTCGTGGAGACACCTGTCCACGAGGGGTGGGTCGGGCGGCCACAGCACACACTGGAGGTCGCCGCCGGCGTGCGGATCGCCTACGTGACCCGGCTCGGGCAGGGTGTCGTACCGGTCAAGGGGATGGTCCACCAGGACGGCGATCTCGTGCACGTCATGGTCGCGGACGAGCGCATCGCCGCGGCCGCCGCCGTGCTCGCGAGTGCTCCGGAAGAGGGGATCTGATGCGGGTCGTCATCGCGGGGGCCGGCATCGTCGGGCGCTCGATCGCCCGGGAACTGCTCACCAACTCCCACCGCGTGCTGCTCATCGACCGCAACCCCGCGGCGATGAAGATCGCCAGTGTCCCGGATGCGCAGTGGCTGCTCGCCGACGCGTGCGAGATCGCGAGCCTGGACGAAGCCGAGCTCGCGGACTGTGACGTGGTGGTGGCCGCCACCAGTGACGACAAGGCGAACCTCGTCGTCTCCCTGCTGGCCAAGACGGAGTACGGCGTGCCCCGTACGGTCGCGCGGGTCAACAACCCCAAGAACGAGTGGTTGTTCGACGAGGCGTGGGGTGTCGACGTGGCCGTGTCCACGCCGCGGCTCATGACCGCGCTCGTGGAGGAGGCCGTGACCGTCGGTGAGCTGGTCCGGTTGTTCACCTTCCAGCAGGGTCAGGCGTCGATGGCCGAGTACACGCTGGCCGAGACGAGCCCGGTGATCGGGCGCAGCGTCGGTGAGTTGGCGCTGCCCCAGGACACCGTTCTCGTCGCGATCGTGCGGGCGGAACGGCCGTTGCCCGCCACTCCCGACGACGTGCTGGAGGCGGGCGATCACCTGATGTTCCTGTCCGTCCCGGATGCCGAGGCGGCGTTGCGCACGATGCTCGGGACCGCCTGAACCTGGGCTCGGCCAGGATGTCGCCGTCCCCCCGGACGGCGCCGATCGGAGCAGCCAGCAGGTCTCAGGCACCGAGCCCGGAGCGCAGAGCGTCGAACATCTCGTCCAGACGGGCCCGGTGGTCTCTCGCCACCGTGTCCGAGGCCTCGCCACCGAGCAGGCGAGCCGCGTTGCGCACCAACAGCGTGGAGTAACCGGCGATGAAGAAGGCGGCGAGCAGCGGCCCGTCGCCGGTGAAGGAACCGTCGCGCTCGAGTTCCCCCAGGAGGGTCCGCTGGAGGTCGGCGCCGATCTCGCGGGTACGGGCGAGCAGTGCAGGCGAGGACGCCACGGTGCGGAAGTACGGGATGGACCGCTCCTCCAGGCCGGAGAGTGCGTGCCGGGAATCGCTGAGGGTGACGGCCACCGCCTTCAGGGAGGCCTGCACATCCAGCCCCGCAGCCCGCTCTCGCACCGCCGCCCGCAGGAGTTCGTGGGCATCGTCACTGCGGTCCAGGAGGAGGTCCTCCTTGCGCGGGAAATGTTTGAACACCGTCACACTGGACACCCCGGCCTCCCGCGCGACGTCGGCGACCGTGACCGTGTCGAAACCGCGGTCGAGGAACAACCGGGTGGCGACCTCGGAGATTCTCGCCCGCGTCTGCGGTCCACCTCGTTCACCCGTCCGGGCCATCGTGACTCCTCACTTTCTTTTGTTACTCAACTTAGTCAGATAGCTTAGTGGATGTGCGCCCCACCCACCCTGCCACCCGCCGCACGGCCCGTAGCGACCCCGGGTCGCTGCGCGAGGCCTGGATCGCCCTTGCCGGACTGTCCGCAGTCTTTCTCTTCGAGATGCTCGACAACTCGATCCTCGAGTCGCACTGCCCACCATCGGACGCGACCTGCACGCCTCGACGGGCGCACTGCAGTGGGTGAGCG
>JBPBQU010000426.1:0-4546 GCA_050955085.1 Janthinobacterium lividum
GAACCAACTGGCGGGTTTGGACAGGACCACCCGCGGATCATCTCACCGGCGCTTCCAGGAGAGGCGCACACCCTGCAGCACAGTGCGTCCGGCGTAGGCCACACCCGCCCCCAGCGCGCCGAGCACAACCCCGGACACGAGGGAGGTCCGGTCCTGCCCACGCGAGGTGGGCGTGCGGGCCGGTTGCGCGGGCTCGGGGCCCACCGGGGTCACGAACTGCGCACCCACGAGTTCACGCATGGGCCCCAGCGAACCCGTGTCCTCGGCGTTCGTCGCGGCCCACGCCGCCGCGAGCAGGATGACCCGGCCGATGAGGTTCATGAGGACGAGCAGCACGACGATGCTCGCGGCGGCGCCGAGGAAGGCGTTGTTCTGCGCGCTGTTCTTGGCGATGGTCGTCCCGAACTGTTTGAGGAAACCGATGCCCGCGGCGCCGATGACGGCACCGGAAAGAAGGTCACGGAACGGGACGTTGGCCCCGGGCAGGAACCGGAAGACGGCGAGGAAGGTGCAGGTGTCGATGCCGAAGGCCACCGCGAACCCGGCGATCCGCAGCAGCCAAGTACCTCCGGTGGTGTCCGCCATGCTGACCAGACCCAGCAGCCAACCGCCTGCGGCGTTGGTGCCGACACCGGAGAGCACCGACAGTGCCACCCCGACGCCGATCAGGACCAGCACCAACAGATCGCGGACCTTCACGACCGCGAAGTTCCCCCCGCCGGAGTCCTCGCCGAAGACGGCCCGGATTCCCTGCCGCATCCCGTCGATCCAGCCGAGGCCGGTGAACAGCAGGGTCCCCATCGAGATCAACAGGGTCACGTTCAGGGTCGCGCCGAGCAGGAACTGGTCGATGTAGATGCCCGGGGCGTCGTCTTCGCCTGCCGGTTTGACCCCGGGGTGCACCAGACCCGAGAGGTAGGTGTCGCCCACCTCGACGAGAGCGTGCACGACCACGTCGCGGACCTCCGGGACGGCGCGCATGACGAACCCCAGCACCGTCGCGGCGACCGCGAGCGCCGGGAAGATGGAGAAGAACGCGAAGTAGGCGACACCGCCGGCGAGGACGTTTCCCCGGGCGTCGCCGTAACGCTGGTAGGCGCGGCCGGGATGAGTTGCCTGGGCCTTCGCGACGACGTTCTTGACCCGCTCGATCACACCCATGGGCACCGCGCGGTCCTGGCCTCAGGGTTCAAAGGTGAAATCCTCCCGGGGTCTCCAGACGCCGTCCGCACCGTGTTCGTAAAGGCTGAACCCCGTCACGGTGAAGGTCGCCTCCCAGTCGCGCAGTGCGAGTTCGGCCCGGTCCAACCCCGCTTCGTCGATGTCGTGGGCGACCGTGACGTGTGGGTGGTAGGGGAAGGCGATGCCACGTTCGAGCGGCCCGCTGCGGATCTCCTGCTGCAGCAGCTCGCATTCCGAGATGCCCCGGGAGACCTGCACGAAGACGACCGGGGACACCGGACGGAAGGTCGCCGTCCCGCGCAGGTGCACATCGAAGGGCGCGTAACCGCCTGCCGTGCGGTGCAGGTGGTCGCGGGCGACCTCGAGCTCCGCACAGGGCAGCTCGTGGGGTGGGAGCAGCGTGATGTGCGGGGGGATGGCATGCGCCAGCGGATCACCGAAATCCTCGCGCCAGGCGGTGAGCTCGGCTGCGTGCGGGGCGGGGATCGCGATGGAGATGCCGATGAGGCGGGTCCCCGTGTCGGAGCCCGCCGCAGCGGGGATCACCGCGCGGGGAGTGTGACGGCGTACGCCCGACCCGCCGATCGTGCTCACCGCCCCCGACCCGCGAAACCCGCTCTACCCACGAAACCCACCCGCTCGTACACCGTCGCGAGGGTGTCCTCGGCGATCTCGTTCGCCCGCTGCGCTCCTCGGGCCAACAACTCGTCGAGCGCTCCCGGGTCGGCCATCAGCGCCTGCGCGCGTTCGCGCACCGGGCCGAGCACGTCGGTGACGACCTCGGCGAGTTCCTTCTTGAGGTCTCCGTACCCACGACCGGTGAAGTCCGCCTCCAGCTCGGCGATGCAGCGACCCGACAGGGCGGAGTGGATCGAGAGCAGGTTGGAGACCCCGGCCTTCTCGATCGGGTCGAAGCGCACCTCGCGCCCCGTGTCGGTGACGGCGGAGCGGATCTTCTTGGCGGTGACCTTGGGCTCGTCCATCACGTCCACCAGCCCGTTGGGCGAGGACGAGGTCTTGCTCATCTTCGCCCCCGGTTCCTGCAGGTCGTAGATCTTGGCCGTCTCCTGCGGGATGAACGGCTCGGGAACCACGAAGGTGTCGCCGTAGCGAGAGTTGAAACGCTGCGCCAGATTGCGGGTCAACTCCAGGTGCTGGCGTTGGTCCTCACCGACCGGGACCTCCGCCGCCTGGTAGAGCAGGATGTCGGCGGCCATCAGCACGGGGTAGGTGAACAGGCCCACCGTGGTGCCCTCCGCCCCCTGCTTGGCCGACTTGTCCTTGAACTGAGTCATCCGGCTGGCCTCACCGAAGCCCGCGAGGCAGGACAGCACCCACGCCAGTTGCGCGTGCGCGGGCACGTGGCTCTGCACGAAGAGGGCCGAGCGCTCCGGGTCGACGCCACTGGCGATGTACTGCGCAGCCGTCCAGCGGGTCCGCTCGCGCAGGGCGGCGGGCTCCGGAGCGACCGTGAGTGCGTGCAGATCGACGACGCAGTACAGGGCTTCGTGCGACTCCTGCAGTGCCACCCACTGCCTGAGCGCCCCGAGGTAGTTGCCGAGGTGCAGGGACCCCGAGGTCGGCTGCATACCCGACAACAGACGCGGGCGCGAGGTGGCGGTCCTTTCAGGCGGCGCTGACATGCGCCCATCCTGCCAGCCGCCCGGGCGGTGAGAACCAAGGACCACCCGGGCGGCGGACGGGGTCATCGGTCGCCTGCCGGCCCCCCATGTCCGGTCCTGCTCGACTCTGGCCGGGCGGCTGGTCGACTCTGGTTGCCGTCGTCCGTTCGGCGGGGCATGCTCTTGCGGTGCTGCAATGGAGCGAACGGCCACCGGGTGAGCCGGCGGGACAGGGTGAGCGGGCGGGACGGGGCGGGACGGGACGGGGCGCAGGGCTGATCCTGGGTGCGGACTACAACCCGGAGCAGTGGCCGGTGGACGTCCGCCAGGACGACCTGCGACTGATGACCCAGGCGGGGGTCGGCCTGGTCTCGGTGGGGATCTTCTCGTGGGGCCTGCTCGAACCCGAACCCGGCGTCTTCGACTTCGACTGGCTGGACGACGTCCTCGACGACCTGGCCGGTGCGGGGATCGGCGTGAGCCTGGCGACCGCGACGGCCTCTCCCCCGGCCTGGCTCTCCCACCGCTGGCCCGAGGTGCTGCCGCTCGATCACGAGGGCCGCCGCGTGACCTTCGGCAGCCGACAGAGCTGGTGCCCGAGTTCGCCCGTCTACCGCGAGCGTTCCCTCGCCCTCGTGGAGGCGCTCGCCACGCGCTACGCCCAGCACCCCGCGCTGCGACTGTGGCACGTCAGCAACGAGCTCGGCTGCCACAACTCCCGCTGCTACTGCGCGACCAGTGCGCAGGCGTTTCGAGGTTGGCTCGCCGAACGGCACGGTTCGATCGAGGCACTCAACGCCGCCTGGGCGACGGCCTTCTGGTCCCAGCACTACACCTCCTTCGATCAGGTGCAGGTCCCGGCGTTCTCCTCCTCCTTCGCCAACCCCACCCAGGCCCTCGACTTCGCCCGGTTCTCCTCCGACGAACTCCTCGGTCAGTTCCTCGCCGAGAAGGAGGTGCTGCGCAGACTCACGCCCGACGTGGCCGTCACGACCAACTTCATGGTGGGTTCCGCCCTCGGGGCGATGGATTACGGCCGCTGGGCACGGGAACAGGACGTCGTCTCCAACGACCACTATCTCGGCCAGTCCGGAGCGACCGCGACCGACGACCCGCGCGCCGAGTTGGCCTTCTCGGCCGATCTCACCCGCGGTGTCGCCCGGGGGCCGTGGCTGCTCCTGGAGCACTCGACCTCGGCGGTGAACTGGCAGCCCGTCAACGTCGCGAAGGCCCCCGGGGAGATGCTGCGCGACTCCCTCGCGCACGTCGCCCGCGGCGCCGACGGCGTGCTGTTCTTCCAGTGGCGCGCGAGTTCCGGCGGTGCCGAGCAGTGGCACTCGGGGATGGTGCCGCACGCGGGCCGCGACAGCGACCGCTTCCGCGAGGTCGTCGAGCTGGGCGCCGTCCTGCAGCGCCTGGCCGACGTGCGCGGCAGCGACGTCGAGGCGGACGTGGCCGTGCTGGTGGACTACCAGAACTCTTGGGCCCTGGAGGCACCGACGCTCCCGTCGGCCCGCGTGGGGCACCTCGACGTGGCCCACCAGGTCCACCGCCTGCTGCGCGAGCGGCAGACGACGGCCGACGTCATCGCCGTCGGGGGGCACCCCGACGACCTCGCCGAGGTGCTCGCGGGGTACCGCGTCGTCGTCGTCCCGACCCTGTACCTGTGCGACGACACGACCGCGGCCGCCGTGACCGCGGCCGCCGAGGCCGGCGCCCAGGTCGTCGTCACCTACCTGTCC
>JBPBQU010000427.1:0-4427 GCA_050955085.1 Janthinobacterium lividum
GGGGTGACGACGTCGTCGTCCTGCAGGTCCCGAGCCCGCCGTTCTGGTGCGAGCCCGGGCACCTCGCGGCCGTCTCACCGCGGTCGTTCGGATTCGACCTGGACCCCGTACTGATGGACCCCGTACCGATGGACCAGAGCTGATGGACCCGTGCTGACCGATCAGGGGTCCGTGAACGGACGGGCAGCGGCATGACCGTCGTGCCGCTGGCCTCGCTGCTCACGAACCCTGCGTGGGCGGGACGACACCGGGTGCTCGGCGGGCGGGTGGGAACCGCCTCCGTCGCGTCCGTGCAGGTGCTCGGTGACGGGGAAGCACCACGCCCCGCCGAGTTCGCACTCGTCGCACTCCCACTGGGGCGCCGTGCCGCGAACACCCCCGACTGGCGCCTCGATGCGTTGCTGCGCAGGGCATCCGATGCGGGTGCGAGCACGGTACTGCTGCCCGGGACGGAGGAGCTCGCGGCCACCACCCGGTTGTTGTGCGCGCGGTTGTCGATCTGCGTCCTGGGGACATCGGGTTCCGTCCTGGACCTCGCGGTCGCCGCCGCGGTCGCATTGGCGAACCCCGGCGTCACCCGCGCCCACGCGATCCTGGCAGTGCAGTCCGCCGTGGCACAGGGCCGGGTGACCCGCCCGGGCGCTCTCGTCGATTTGCTGGGGGACGTGCTGGCCGTGGGGGTCGCGTTGCACGACGGGGTCGGTGAACTCCTCGACGGGGCGAGCGGCCTACCCGGGCCGCGGTGGGGGGAACCCGTCGTCCAGCAGGTGCCCGCCCCGGTTACGGGCGCGAACTTGCAGCGCCGGGGAACGGTCATTGCCCAGCCCGTCCTGTTGGCGGGGGTGCGGGCACCGCAACGGTGGCTCGTCGCCCACGTACCCGCCGAGCGGGGCGACGCCGCCGACACCGTGGCCGACTGCCTGGCGGTGGCCGCGGCTGTCCTCGCGGGTTGGCTCGCGATCGAGCGGCTCGGCCTGGAACGTGATGCGCGCTCCCGGACCGGGTTGCTCGCCGACGTGCTGCGGGTGAGTGGTGACACGCCTGCGCACGTACGACGTCGCGCCTCGGCCGCGGGCTGGACGCTGGAGGGGTGGCACATCGGGGTCCGGGTCGGCACCTCGTCCGCGGTGGACACGGCGGGGTTGCGTGACGACGTCGTGCGCGCGTTCGGGTCCGCTGGGGTGGACGCCGTGGTCGTCGAGGACGCCGACGGGTGGAGTGCCTGGTGGACGACGCCACGCGAACCCGGCGCCGAGCGGGTCCGCGAGCTGGCTGGATCGTTGCGCATCGTCCACCGTGGACTGCAAGAGATCGTTGATTGCTGGATGGGCGTCGGGCGACCGCAGGCGGGAGCTGCCGGCATCGTCACGACGCTGGCCGAGGCCGCCGATGCCGCGGGGCTCGCGGCGGGGCGACCGGAGCAGGGCCGCTTCCTGCACGTCGACCAACTGGGTGTCGCGCAGACACTGCTGGCGTGGACGCGCACGAGCACGTTCGCCCCCGCGGCGCGCAGCCTGCTGGAACCCCTCGGGAACGGTGACCTGCTGCCCACCCTGTCGGCCTACCTCGACGCCGAGTCCTCTCTCGTGGAGACGGCCGCCGTGCTGGGTGTGCACCGCAACACCGTGGCCGCCCGCGTCGCCCGGATCGAACGGTTGCTGCGGGTGGACCTCACCGACCGCGACCAGCGACTCGCCCTGCAACTCGCCTGCCGGGCGGTCGGGGTGAGCTGAACGAGATCAGCAGGTCTTCTCGGTGGGCTCGTCTCACGACTCCCCCGCCGTGTCGCAGCGATGACCGTTACACCAGCCTTGACCGGGCAGAATCACGGCAAGGTCTTTGAGATCTTCCTCGGGGTCAAACTCGCGCATGTAATTCTCGTCGAGTAGGACAGTAAAGAATTTCAAACCGCCAGGAACATCGATTCTCCAGTGCGGCCTTTTGCATAGGACATTTCCGGCCTGGGCCTGCGAATTGTGCCACAGCTTCCGGTCAGGGTTCGAATCCACATGTTCTTGTCCGAAGAATTTGTCAAGCACGGCGGTGATCAAATCAAAATCCCGCGGGGCCTTGATAAATACCGAATAAGAAAGCGACATTAGTCATCTTAACGTGAACTCTTCGAAGTGGCCGTTACCCAAGATCATCCATATGTGGTCGGGAAGACCCAGGTTATGCATCCTAGGTTCGCCCAGTGCGCGACGCCAACCGCTATCAGCTTCCTCGAGCGTAAGACCGATGGGCCTCCCGTCGATGACCAGATCGCCTCCCCCTGCTCGTTGAGTTGACTCGAACCCTTCTTGATGTCGTTCTTGACTGCATTAGAGACATTGGTGCTGTGCTTTCTGATCATGAGAGCCTTGAAGCCGGTGAGCGTGCCGGGGTCGTCGAGGTTGCGGCGAATGAGGCTGTCAAGATTCTTGTCACCTTCAGACAAGTCGGTCTGACCTTGACCCTGACCTTCGAACGGGGAAGCAGGCGCCGACCGCGGTCATCGATGCCCTGGCCGCCGGTGTCCCCGCCGAGTTGACCGAACTGCGCCGACTCGGGCGGACCCTGCGGCGACGAGCTGACGACGTGCTGGCCTACTTCGACCGCCCAGAAACCTCGAAACGTCCCGACCGAGGCAATCAACGGCCGACTCGAGCACCTGCGGGGCTCAGCCCTAAGGGTTCCGCAACCTCACCCGCTACATCGCCCGCAGCCTCCCGGAGACCGGCGACTTCAAGTCCGACGACACCCTCAATCGAGAAGAGCCCCCTTATCGTCCAAGCGACCGCCAGGACAACCGTCCCCACAGAGGTCCAACCGTGCCGCGTGAGGGCCTCTCGCGAAAGGAATCAGCGGCTCACGCAAACGGCTCCCACTCTTCCCTCGAATCCGAAAAGATGAGCGTCAGCTCCTCAAGGAAAGTTTTGCATCCGAGCTTCGCGCTGCACGCGCCGAGCAGAACCTCGTCCCGGACAGACATCACGTCCCACCCGAAGTTCTGAAAAAGAAGTCTAGAGAAGGCTAGAGTCTCCATCTCCAAGGGAGGGGCACCGCGCACTTCGAAGAGTGCCGTGTAGTGATCCACCGCGGTGGGATCCTCCTCGGGGTCAAACTCGCGCATGTAATTCTCGTCGAGGAGGACAGTGAACACTCTCGAACCACCTGGCACCGTGATCCTCCAGTACGGCCTGTTGCACAGCACGCGATCGGCCACGGCTTGCGGCGTGTGCTGAAGCTTGCCGCCAGGGTCTTGATCCACGTGTTCCTGGCCAAAGAATTTGTCGAGCACGGCGGTGATCAAATCATAATCTCGCGGGGCCTTGATAAATACGGAATAAGAAAGCGACATCAGCTATCCTAACGTGAACTCTTCGAAGTGACCGTTACCCAGGATCATCCACACATGGCTGGGAAGAACTCGGTTTTGTATCTTAGCCTCGCCGAGTGCGCGACGCCAACCCCTATCGGCTTCCTCGAGCGTCAGATTGATGGGCCTCCCGTCGATGACCAGATCGCCTCCCCCTTGCTCGTTCAGTTGGCTCGACCCCTTCTTGATGTTGTTCTTGATTGCATTGGAGACATTGGTAGAGGGGTTTCTGATCACAAGAGCCTTGAACTCGGTGAGAGTGCCGGGGTCGTCGGGGCTGCGGCGAATGACACTGTCAGGATTCTGGTCGCCTAAAGGGTCCTGGGGCCTGAAGTGCACCGACGCATCGAAATGTTCTGCGACTGCATCCGCCGTCGCTTGCTCGACCTCATTGAAAGGCTTGCCGAACGTGCCCACCTGAAACGTGGCGCCGAGCGGACCCGGCTCGGACGCCACAGGGGTCCGGCGAGGTCCGCCACGGGCTGCAGGTCAAGCGCGACACGCCGACACCAGGGCAACAAAGGCGGGCACGGCCCTCAGCGATCATGGAGTTCTCACACAACCGCGATCGCCACCGAGGAACCGTGCCCGCCCCCGCATCCTGCCCCATCACCGTTCCCGACGACGTCCTGAACGGCCTCCTGAGCACCGACAACCCCACCAACAGTGTCGATCTCGACGTCCTCATCAGCACCGGCCCCAGCCTCCTGGAGGCTCTACGCGAAGTCCTCGACCCCCGAGATCCGCGCGGAGTCCGCCATGACTTCTTCGTCATCCTCGCCCTGGCCATCTGCGCCACCCTCACCGGCGCCCGCGGTTACAGCGCCATCTGGCGCTGGAGCGCACAGACCCTGACCTTCACCCGCACCGCGCTAGGAATCACCGGCCCCATCCCCAGCGAGAAGACCATCCGCATCACCCTGCAGAACACCGACCCCGACACCCTGAACGCCGTCGTCGCAGCCTGGCTGGCCACCTGGTTGAACTACCTCGACCAACTCCACCAGCCCAAACCCAGCACCCGCCACCCGACCCACACAGCAGATCGGGACATGCACTCCACCACGGC
>JBPBQU010000428.1:0-4382 GCA_050955085.1 Janthinobacterium lividum
CGAGGCTGGTCAACGACTCGGGCGTGGGGTAGCGGGCGCGGCAGTCACCGATCTCGACCAGCAGCCGGGCGGCGCGGACGATCCCGGCTTTGGGCAGTGAGGTGAACACGACGGCGTCGGGGTGAGCGTGCAGTTGGGTGTCGATCTGTTCCTCCAGCGCCTTGATCTGCGCTTGCAGCGCGGTCAGGCCAGCGACGAAGGCCGCGGTGACGTGGGCGCGAGCCTCGGCCTGGTCCCCGACCGTGCCTCGCGTCGCCGCCGCCAGGTGCGCGTGCAGGTGCTCGGCGCGGGCGGGCTGGGGGTAGTGCTGGGTCCGCAGCCAGTTCTCCAGCCGCTTCGGGGTGAGCCAGTCGACGCGTGCCTGGGTCGGGAAGCGGGTCAAAAACGCCAGGGTGATCGCGGAGTCGATGTCACGGAACAGACCGATCGCCCCGGGTAGGACGTGTTCCAGCTGCGCGCGTAGCTGATTGGCCATGCCGATGCGGGCCGCGACGAGGTCCTTGCGGGCCCGCACGGTCATCCGCAGCGTCACCGTGGCGGGGGAGTCCGGGGTGAGGGGGTGCAGGCGGCGGCGGTCGGTGCGGACGGTGTCGGCCAGGACGTAGGCGTCGAAGTGGTCGTCCTTGTTCCCCGCGGCGCCGTAGCGGTGGCGCAGGTTCTTCACCTGCCCGGGGGCGATGACGAAGACGGTGAACCCGGCCTCGAGGAGGGTGTCGACGATGGGCCCGTCACCGCGTTCGATGGCAACCTCACGAACACCGGCGCGGGTCAGCAGGCGGGTCATGCGGTTCAGGCCGGCGGTGGTGTGCTCGACCATCTCCCGAACAACCTGAGTGCCGTGGGCGTCGATGACGGCGATGGCGTGCTCGGCGCTGGCCCAGTCGATGCCTGCGGTGGGTGCGGCGGTGGGTGTGATGGAAGTGGCCTTGACCTCTCGACGTGCGGTGTTGAGGTGCTCGACACTCATCGTGTCCTCCTCGCTGTTGGAGCAGCAGGTGGGCATCTGGTGGTCTCAGGACGTGGAAGCCGGTCGCTCACTGATCGGCGCTCGATGGCGCATAGCCCTGTCGCCAGTCACTCCCGTCCTGGGGCCACCGGACCCCGCAATACTCATGCCGGACCTGCAAGGGTCAGCGCGCGTTCCCTGTCTGTCAGGGTGAGTTGAGGCCAGCAGCTCGTAGCAACCCTCCCTGACAGGGCGAGATCGGAACCATGATCGTGACCGCATCCACCACCGTGTTCGATGATGAGCGCGTGAGCTCTCCCGGACCGACCCCACGCAGGGGCCCGCGCGCTGATGCCCGACGACCACGGCGCTCGTTCACCCCAGCGCAGAAGCAGGCCTACCTCGAGGGCTACGAGAACGCCCGCGCGGTCGGTGACGGTGAGGCCTACCTACGCCGTGAAGGCCTGTACTCCTCGTTGGTCTCGGAATGGCGCCGCGCCCGCGACGCCGGCTTGCTCGAGGGCAGGGCCGCCGGCCAGCCCGTCGGGCGGCCCAGCACCGAGCAGGCCGAGATCGCCCGACTGAAGAGGGAGCTGGAGGTGACCCGCAGCCGTCTGGCCACGACAGAGACCGCATTGGACATCATGGGAAAAGCGCGAGAGCTCTTGGCGTCGATCTCCAAGAGCGAGCAGGAACACCAGGGCGAGGAGCAGCACGGGCCGCGTTGATGCAGGCCTTCACCACGTTGACCGTGGCCGGGATCGCGACCCGGTCCGCTGCGGCGCTGACGGGCATCTCCCGGGCCACGATGGACCGGGCCGCAGTATCCGCACCGCCCGCCGTCGGTTCGTTCCCGCCGCCGACACCGAGGAACAAGCTCGGTCACACCGAAGAAGCAGAAATCCTCATGGTCCTGCACAGCGAGGAGTTCATCGACCAGGCCCCCGCCGAGGTCTACGCCACTCTGCTGGGGCGCGGGGAGTACCTGTGTTCAACGGCGACGATGTATCGGATCCTGCGCCGTCACAACGAGGTTCGCGACCGCCGCCGGCAAGCCCGTCACCCGACCCGGGCGCGTCCGGAGCTGACTGCCACCGGACCGGGACAGGTCTACACCTGGGACATCACCAAGCTTGCGGGCCCAGCCCGTGGGGTCTGGTTCGACGCCTACGTGATGATCGACATCTACTCCCGCATGATCGTGGGGTGTCGTGTCCATGCCCACGAGTCCGCGCCCCTGGCCGCGGACATGATGCGGGAGGTGTTCGGTGTCCACGGCATCCCGCACGTCGTGCACGCCGACCGGGGCACGTCGATGACGTCGAAGACCGTGGCGCACCTGCTGGAGGACCTCGGGGTCATCCGGTCGCACTCCCGGCCTCGGGTGTCCAACGACAACCCTTACAGCGAGTCGTTGTTCAAGACGGTGAAGTACTCCCCGACGTTCCCCGACCGCTTCGCGACCCTCGCCGGCGCGAGGGCTTGGATGGGCGACTTCACCGACTGGTACAACCACGACCACCACCATTCCGGCATCGGCTTGCACACCCCCGCGGACGTGCATCACGACCGCGCCGGTGAGGTCCAGCAGACCCGGCGGGAGGCAGTCGCACACGCCCGCCAGGTCCACCCCGAACGCTTCGCGTCCGGATCGGACCTACCCAAGATCCTGGACCTACCGTCCAGCGCCTGGATCAACCGACCTGACGACCCCAACCAGGCCGAGCAGACCTCAGCCGCTTAACACCCGCTGGCCTCATCCGCCTTGACACGCTCCGGTTGGGCGGTGATCCGGTGGGACCAGGTGCACCAGCAGCTCCTTGCTGCTGGCACCGTTCACGGTGCCGCAGGAGACTGCTGGCGGGAAGAGTCTGCGCAGTGAGCGCGCCTTCGCGCGACCAGCGGCTACTTGTTCACTGGACCCACGGCATGAGCCCGGCCAGGCTGTGTCGAGGTGCCCGGCGTGACGCTCTTCTAGCGGCTGCCCACCGACGTCGTCGGTGTGGCTCTCTCATGGCCTGCGAAGCGTCGGGCACCGCCCGGCGGGGTGTGGCTCAAGAAGGGTCTGTTCCACTCGAAGTAGCGCTGCCCACCCTTGCCAGCAGTACCGGCCGCACCACCTGGTCCGGCCGCCCGGGGAAGGTGAGGGGGCAGGGTGGACATCACGTCAGGCGTGATCATCGGGATGGATCCGCACAAGCGTTCGGCGACGATCGAGGTCCTCGACGAGCGGCACCACGTCATCGCCGGCGGGCGCTATGGCACCGACACCGCCGGTTACCGCGACATGCTCACCGCGGGACGCCGGTGGCCGCGGCGGACGTGGGCCGTCGAGGGCGCGAACGGGATCGGCAAGCACCTGGCTCAGCGCTTGGTCGCCGATGGTGAGCTGGTGCTGGACGTGCCGGCGAAGCTATCCGCACGGGTTCGGGTGTTCTCCACCGGGCAGGGCCGTAAGACCGACGCGACCGATGCGCACTCCATCGCGTTGGTCGCGGCCCGCACCTCCAGCTTGCAGCGCGTCGGCGTCGACGACGAGAACGTCGCTCTGCGGTTGCTGGTCGACCGCCGTGACGAGCTGGGCGTGCTGCGGACGCAGACGGTCAACCGCATCCACAAGCTGCTGCTGGAGCTCATGCCCGGCGGGGCGAAGAAGTTCCTGACTGCAGCACAGGCCAAGACGCTGCTGGCAACGGTGAAGCCGCGTGACGTCGTGGGCAAGACCAGGCGGGCGTTGGCGGCGGAGAAGATCGCTGACTTGGCGGTGATCGATGCGAAGATCAAGGCGGCGAAGAAGCAGCTCACCGAGCTGATCGCTGCGACCGGGTCCGGGCTGTTGGAGCTGAACGGGATCGGCCCGTCGGGGGCGGCGCGGTTGCTGGGTGATGTCGGCGACATCGCCCGGTTCCCGACCAAGGGCCACTTCGCGTCCTGGAACGGGACCGCACCCATCGACGCCTCCAGTGGGGACAACAACCGTCACCGTCTCTCGCGTTCGGGCAACCGGCGGATCAACCGGGTGCTGCACATCGCCGCGATCGTGCAGATCCGCCATGACACGCCAGGTCGGGCCTACTACCGCCGCAAGCTGGCGGCGGGGAAGTCACCCTTGGAGGCGATCCGGTGCCTGAAGCGGCGCCTGTCTGATGTCGTCTACCGGCAGATGGTCGCCGATGCTGCGCCCGCCGACTTCCTGGCCCAGGAGGTCGGCGAGCAGGCGAAGATCGCGGACGAGCAGGTCAACGCGACCACGGTTGGCGTGGTGCTGGTGACGAGCCCGGGAGGACAAGCGGGGGCGACTACTGGCTCCAGCGCGACCGGCTCGGACCCCGGTGCCGGCTCTTCGGAGAAGTCACTTCCCGGACCCGCCGCACCTATCGTCGCCACCCGTGGACGACCGCGCAAGACCCCCGTCTGACCCGATCCTTGACGGTGA
>JBPBQU010000429.1:0-4378 GCA_050955085.1 Janthinobacterium lividum
GCGAACGTCCGCACGGTTCCGCTCTCGGCCGGCAGTTATGACGACATCCCCGGTGACACCCCGGGCACGGCCCGCATCCTGCGGGTGTTCGGCTTCCACCAGCCCGACGTGGACGCACTGCCGTGGGCACACCCCGTCGACGGGGTCGTGGCCTACGTCGACCTCTCGCAGAAGAAACTGCTCCACGTGTTGGACCACCAGCGCTTCACGGTGCCCAGCCAAAGCGGCCGATACGACGTCGCCCCGAACGCGCAGCCCGCACGTGACGACCTCAAGGCCATCGAGATCAGCCAGCCGGACGGTCCGAGTTTCTCGGTCGAGGGTGACGTCGTCCAGTGGCAGGGCTGGAAGGTCCGGGTCGGGTTCGATGCGCGCGAGGGCCTGACGCTGCACCAGCTGTCCGTCAAGGACTTCACGGGGTCGACCCCGGAGGATCGCGACGTGGACCGCCCGGTCGTCTACCGCGCCTCGATCGCGGAGATGGTCGTGCCCTATGCCGACCCTTCCCCCGTGCGGTTCTGGCAGAACTACTTCGACACCGGTGAATACCTCTTCGGTCGGTTCGCGAACTCCCTGGAACTCGGGTGCGACTGCCTGGGTGAGATCCACTACCTCGACGCGGTCCTCTCCGACGAGACCGGGCACCCCAAGACCGTGAAGAACGCCATCTGCATCCACGAGGAGGACTACGGGGTGCTCTGGAAGCACTCCGACATGTTCAACGGCATGAACGAGACCCGTCGCCAGCGCCGCCTGGTCATCTCGTTCTTCACCACGATCGGGAACTACGACTACGGGTTCTACTGGTACCTCTACCTCGACGGCACGATCCAGCTCGAGGCCAAGGCCACCGGCGTCGTGTTCACCGCGGCCTACCCCGAGGGGGGTCTGGAGTACTCGACCCAGATCGCCCCCGGGCTCGCCGCACCCTTCCACCAGCACCTGTTCTCGGCCCGCCTGGACATGATGGTGGACGGGCTGTCCAACGCGGTCGAGGAAATCGACGCGGTGCGGGTGGCGCGCGGTGAGGGGAACCCGTACGGCAACGCCTTCCGCCGTCAGGCCACCCGGCTCACGTCGGAGTCGATGGCCCAGCGAGAGGCGAACGGGGCGGCGGGGCGGGTGTGGCACGTCCTCAACACCGAGAAGACGAACTCGCTCGGACAACCCACCGGATACGCGCTGCACCCCGAGCACCGCCCGCTCATGCTGGCCGACGACTCGTCCTCGATCCACGACCGCGCCACATTCGCCACGAAACACCTCTGGGTCACCCGGTACGACGCCGCGCAGCGCTACCCCGCCGGCGACCTGGTGAACCAGAACCCCGGTGGCGCGGGGTTGCCCGAGTTCGTCGCGGGCGACCGCGATCTCGACGGGCAGGACATCGTGGTGTGGCACACCTTCGGGTTGACGCACTTCCCACGACCCGAGGACTGGCCGATCATGCCGGTCGACTACACCGGTTTCACGTTGAAACCCGTCGGGTTCTTCGAGCGCAACCCCGCGCTCGGTGTGCCTGTCGCGGGGTCGACGCACGGCGCTTCCCACCAGTGCGGTGCCGGTTGTGGCGACGGTGGATGCTGCGGGGCGTGAACCCCGCGCGACCCGTGACGCACCGGGAGGTCCTGGTCTCCCGGTGCGTCGCCGTGCTCGGGGCGGTCTGCGCCGTGCTGCACGTCCCACTCTTGCTCGCGCACGCCTCGGCTTCGCTGCCCCTGGCCGCGGTCCTGCTCGTCCTGTCGCTCGGGTGCCTGCCCTGCGCAGGTCACCTCTGGCGCAGTCCCTCCCCCCGGACGTGGTCGCTCACCGCCGTAGCGGATTCGGTGATGCTCCTGGCACCCGCAGCCCTGCTCCGGTCAGCCGGCCCGGGGTCCAGCCCGGCCCTGTCGGCGGCCGGGCACCCGTCGTCGGCTGCCCACCTGTCGTCGGCTGCCCAGCAGTCGTCGGCTGCCGATCTGTCGTCGGCCGGGCACCCTACGCACACCACCTCCGGGGGTTCCCTCACGTTGCCGCACTCGCACGCGGCGCTTGCCGTGCTCGCGGGTGTCACGTCGGCCCAGCCGGCGACGTGTCTGACCCTCCTGGGCAACCCTCTCGGGCGCGGTGGGCCTGTCGTCGTGCAGGTCCATCGGTACTTCACCCGCGGCAGGGACTCCCCGGTGCAGACACCGGGCCGTGGCACCCCGTCGAGGTCCCGGTGAACCCGCACGTCTTCGGTGTCGTGTGACGATGTGGCGGTGACGCACCACCCACTCGACAACCCCGTCTGGGAGTCGCTGACGACGACCCACACCCCGCTCGCGGAGGGGGGTGGCGGTGCTCGGCGCTACCCCGCCGACGTCTCCCCCTTCACCGGCCTCGCGGACGCGACCTCGCCCGACGACTGGGCCGACCTGGCCGCCCTCGTGGGCGCCGGTTCGAGCGTCCTGGTGCCTACCCTGGGTGCCACCCCGCCGGCGGGTTTCACGGTGACGGAGTCGGTGCCGGGCGTGCAGCTGCTCGCCTCCGACGCGGTGCGGACCGCCGCGGCACCCGAGGCGGTCGTGCTGGGTGCGGAAGACGTCGAGGAGATGCTGGACCTGGTGCAGCGCACCAAACCCGGGCCGTTCGGCGCGCGGACGCGACTACTCGGCAACTACCTGGGGATCCGGGACGGCGGCCGCCTCGTGGCCATGGCGGGTGAACGGCTGCGTCCGCCGGGGTTCACCGAGATCAGCGCGGTCTGCACCGACCCCGCTGTGCGCGGTCGCGGGCTGGCGACCCGGCTCGTCCTGGCCGTCGCCCACGGCATCCGCGAACGCGGTGAGACCCCGTTCCTGCACGCGGCCGCCGTCAACACCCGGGCCATCCGGCTCTACGAGTCGCTCGGTTTCACGCTGCGGCGCCCGGTCGACTTCACCACCGTCCACGTGCAGCCCGTGGATTGACCCGCCGACCCACCATTCGGGCCGACCCACCATCAGGACCGACCCACCACACCCGACGCGACACCACAGCCGGCCCGACCCACCGGCGACCGACTCACGCCTGCGGCCACCACGACGGCATGAGCGTCTGGATCCGAGCCGCGGCGCTCTCGACGTCCTCGGAGCCCGACGCCGCCCAGGCCTCGAGGGCGGCCACCAGGCCACCCGCGATGAAGGCCGCCGTCTCGGGTGGGGTCTGCGCGGGCAGCACTCCCAGCCGGTCCCATTGCGCCAACGCGAGGTGGGCGCGGTGGGTGAGCGCCTCGGTGAGGCGGCGGCGGAACCCGGCGTCGGAGTCGGAGGCGAACAGCGTCCGCAGCACCGGCCGGTTCGCCCGGACGTGCACGAGCTCCTGCACGAGTGCCTGCGCGTAGACCTCGCGCGCTTCAGCGGGGTCGAGCACCCCTTCCAACCGGTGCGGGGAGATGTCGGAGATGCCGTCGATCAGGTCGGCGAAGACCTCGGCCGCGAACGCCCGCTGGTCGGCCCAGTGCCCGTAGAAGGTCGCGCGGTTCACCCCGGCCCGTCGGCAGAGCTCGGAGACCGAGACGGCTTCCAGTGGGTGATCGGTGAGCAGCTCGGCGAGCGCGTCGACGAGCAGCGTCCGGGTCCGCAGAGCCCGCGGCTCCCCCGAGGCGGCCGCAGCGCTGCTGGCCCTCGTGTCAGTCGTTGCCACGGACGGCATCCTGGCACCTCGACGTGGTCAGCGCTGCAGGCTGCGGCAATCTAGTCTCCACCGATGGCCCGTTTCATCGAGGTGCACCCGAAGGACCCCCAGCCGCGGGCGATCTCCCAGCTCGTCGCGATGCTGCGCGATGACGCCCTCATCGCCTACCCCACCGACTCGTGCTACGCCCTGGGGTGCCGACTCGACAGCCACACCGGTGCCGACCGCATCCGGCGGATCCGCCAGCTCGACGACCGGCACCACTTCACGCTCGTGTGCTCCGACTTCGCCCAGCTGGGACAGTTCGTCCACCTGGACAACGCCCAGTTCCGGGCCGTGAAGGCGGCGACCCCGAACCCGTACACGTTCATCCTGCCCGCGACCAAGGAGGTCCCCCGGCGTTTCGCCCACCCCAAGAAGAAGACCGTCGGGGTGCGTATCCCCGACCACCCGTTCGTGAAGGCCCTGCTGCGCGAACTCGGTGAACCGCTGCTGTCGAGCACGCTGCTGCTTCCCGGGCACGACGCACCCCCGAGCGACGGTTGGACGATCTCCGAGGAACTCGAACACGTCGTGGACGCCGTCGTCGACGCGGGCGAGTGCGGTACCGAACCGACGACGGTCGTCGACCTCTCCGAGGGCTATCCCGAGGTCGTGCGCGTGGGCGCGGGAGATCCGTCGCGTTTCCAGTGACGTCACGCACGTAGTGCTTACAGCGACAGTCGTACGAGGTGCAGTTCGA
>JBPBQU010000430.1:0-4264 GCA_050955085.1 Janthinobacterium lividum
CTGGCGGGCGAGGTCCTCAAGGCTGAGTCGGAGGGGTTGCTCTGCCTCTCCGACGGGTTGGCCACCGACGTCACCTTCATCGGCCTGCAGGGTGCGTCGAGCGGGCAGGGGTTGTTCACCACGACGGTCACCGGCCACGGGCAGGTCGCCCTGCTCTCGTTGGGCGGTCCACCCATCGCCTTGCGGGTCTCACCACGATGTCCCCTCGTGGTCGACCCCGACGCCTACATCGGCTGTGTCGGCAGCAACGGGTCCTCGTTGCGTCAGTCGTTCGTGAGCGACGTGTCCTGGCGCACCCTCATCGGTGAGGGTTCCGGTGAGGCGTTCTCGTTGCGTTTCGAGGGTGACGGCGTCGTGTACCTCCAACCCGAGGAGCGGTGATGGGTTTCACGAGCGTCACGTCGAAGGTCGTGCTGGCCGAGATCCGCCCAGGTCGCGAGGTCCTGGCGCGGCGAGGGGTGATGCTCGCGACGTCGGGGAGGGTTGCCTTCTCCCCCGTCTCGGGCGGTCCCGGGGGTGGTGCCTACGGCGGTGGCCTCGCCGCCGCGCTGGCACGCGGCCTGCAGGGTGAGGCGGTCGCCTTGATGGTCGCCGAAGGCAGCGGCAGCGTCCACTACGGCTATCACGGCCACCACGTCACGGTCATCGATCTCGACGGTGCGCAGCCACTCTCGGTCGAAGCGGACCGACTGCTGTGCCATGACGCGAACCTGTCCTCCTCCGTGGTGTTCCTCGGTCAGCAGGGTGGGTTGCGTGGCGCAGTGCGGGGCGCCGTCACGGGTCAGGGGTTGTTCACCACGCAGTTGTCGGGTCGGGGTTGCGTCGCGGTGCTCTCCCACGGTGGGACCTTCGCCCTGGACGTCGGGGGAACGCGGCCGGTCGTCGTCGACCCGCAGGCCTACGTCGCCCACGTGGGCGACCTGCAGGTCGACGTCTCCGCGTCCCTGTCGTGGCGCGACGCCGTCGGACGGGGTTCGGGAGAAGCCGTGCAGCTGAAGCTCTCCGGGCAGGGCACCGTGTACGTACAGGCCTCGGAGGAGAAACTGTGAGCGCCACCGGGCCGCTGGACCCGACGACCCTGCCCGACCACGACAACCTCCCCGACAACCCCTACGCGTACTGCGTGCGGTTGACGGGCCCGTTGTTCATGCAGACGGGCCGGATGATCGCGTACTACCCCGCCGGGGGCGGGACCATCCGTTTCGAGCCCCTCATGGCCACCTCGCTGACGGGCATGGTCGCCTCGCACTTCTCCTCCCCCCTCTACAGCCGGGACTGGGTCGTCGCCAACGGCGAAGGGCACGTACTCCTGGGGGACCGCGGTTACGACATCAACTCCTACGACCTCGACGAGGGCAACCTCACGGTGAGGGCCGCCAACCTGCTGGCGTTCGACGCCGGCCTGGAACTCAAGGAGTCGATCATCCCGGGGTTCCTCACCCTGCTGGGGACGGGGAAGTTCCTGGCGTCCTCGTCGGGGCCGGTCATCTTCGTGGAACCGCCCGTCCGGGTTGACCCCGAGGCTCTGGTCGGCTGGGCCGACTGCCCCGCCCCCTCGCAGCACTTCGACGCGGGGTGGATGGGTCATTTCCTCGGCGCCGCGCGCGGTTCACTGTTCGGCACCCGATCCGGGGAGGAACGCCAGTACGACTTCACCGGGGCGGGGACGGTGTTGCTGCAGAGTTCCGAACGGATGCTCGAGGACGTCCACGTCGTGCGTCGCCTCGAAGGCGAGGTGCGTCAGCTCGGACCTGCTCAGCTGCAGCAGCTCTCGGGTGTGATCCAGTCCCAGTTGCAACAGCACCGGCAATAGCCGGGTTGTCAGTCCTGTTGCTCGACGCCCCCGCCTGGTGGCGGGTCCGGCGCGGGCGGAGCCCGGAATGAGAAACCGATGACCGACATCACCGCCGTCCTGCGCGAGCACCCCGTCTTCGACGGTCACAACGACCTGCCCTGGGCGCTGCGCGACGCCTTCGACCAGGTGCCGGACGCGCACCTGCAGACGGGACAGCCTGCGCTGCAGACGGATGTGCCGAGGTTACGGGCGGGCGGGGTCGGCGCCCAGTTCTGGTCGGTCTACGTCCCGTCCTCGTTGCCCGAACCGCAGGCAGCCGTCGCCACGTTCGAGCAGATCGACGTCGTGCACCGGGTTCTCGAGGCCCACCCCGAGGTGTTCCGCTGGACCCCGACCGCGGCCGACGTGCGCGCGGCGATCGCCGCCGGTCTGATCGCGTCCCTCCCCGGTGCGGAGGGTGGGCACAGCATCGCGTCCTCGCTGGGGGTGCTGCGCGCACTACGACGGGCGGGGGTGGCTTACCTGACGTTGACGCACAACGACAACACGGCGTGGGCCGCGTCTGCCACCGGAGAGCCGGTGGACTTCGGGCTCACCGGCTTCGGCCGCGAGGTCGTCGCGGAGATGAACCGCATCGGCATGCTGGTGGACCTCTCCCACGTCCACGAACGAACGATGCACGACGCGCTGGACGTGAGCACCCGGCCGGTGATCTTCTCCCATTCCTGCTGCCGGGCCGTGACGGACCACCCGCGCAACGTGCCCGACGGGGTGCTCGAGCGGCTGCGCGCCAACGGTGGCGTCCTGATGCTCGCCTTCGTGCCGGGTTTCGTCTCGCAGAGCTGCGCGGACCACCGCGCCGCGGCCGCCGAGGAGCAGCTCCGCCTCGGGCTGACGGGCTGGCCCTATCTTCCCGAAGGTGACGCGGACGCCCGCACCGGGTTCCAGAGCTGGCTCGAGCGCCATCCCCGCCCTGCGGCGAACATCGCCGACGTCGTCGCCCACGTCGAGCACGCACGCGACGTCGTCGGCCCCGACCACCTCGGCCTCGGGGGTGACTACGACGGGACGGACGAGCTACCTCGCGGCCTCGAGGACGTGGCCGGATATCCCCGTCTCCTGCAGGCGCTGGCCGAGCGCGGGTGGTCCGCCACCGACCTCGGAGCCCTGACGTCCGGGAACGTCCTGCGGGTTCTCGAGGAGGCCCAGGACGGCACGTCCCAGTTCCGGGGGGACCAGGACGGCACGTCCTAGTACCGAGGGGACCGGTCGCACAGTTGGTCAGCGCGCGATCGAGACGCCCAGGAGTGCGTCGACGGTTCGGCGTACCAACTCGGGTGCGTCCGGGTCAGCCGTCGTCTCCCCGGTGCGACTGCCGTCGTTCGTGCGCTCGTTCACGTCGGCCGCCCACGCGTCCACCGCGCGCACCGCGCCGGGGGCGTCGAGGTCGTCGGCGAGGCGTTGACGGACGATTTCGAGCAGCGCGGTGGCATCGGGCCCTGCGGGCGCGCGGACGGCACGAGACCACAGCGCGAACCGTTGCTGCGCCTCATCGAGGATCGTGTCGCTCCACTCCCAGTCGGTGCGCCAGTGATGGGCGACGATCGCCAACCGCACCACCGCGGGGTCCACCCCGGCAGCGACGAGCCGGGAGACGAGAACGAGGTTCCCCTTGGACTTGCTCATCTTCGCACCGTCCAGGGCGACCATCCCCGAGTGCGCGTAGGCGCGAGCGAACGGCCGCGACTGCGGGCGCAGCACGTGGGCGTGGGCCGCGCCCATCTCGTGGTGCGGGAACACCAGGTCACTACCGCCACCCTGCACATCGATGGGCATTCCCAGGTGCTGCAACGCGATCGCGGTACATTCGATGTGCCACCCGGGGCGACCACGGCCCAGTTCACCGGCCTCCCACGCGGGTTCCCCGGCGCGCTCGACCCGCCAGAGCAAGGGGTCCAGTGGGTTCCGTTTGCCCGGCCGGTCGGGGTCGCCACCGCGCTCGGCGGAGAGTTCCAGCATGGTCGAGACGTCGTAACCCGAGACGTCGCCGAAACCTCCGTCGGCGTCGACGGGGAAGTACACGTCACCGTCCGGGCCGCCGTCCACACCCGGAACCCGGTAGGCGGCACCGGTGGCGAGGAGCTCACGGACCGCGCCGGAGACGAGGTCTACGGCCTCCACGACGCCGAGGTACTGCTGCGGCGGGATGACCGAGAGCGCCGTCATGTCACCGCGGAAGAGCTCGACCTGGGAGGCGGCGAGGTCGCTCCATCCGACACCGGTGGCGGTGGCGCGTTCGAGGAGGGGGTCGTCGACGTCGGTGACGTTCTGCACGTAGTGGACGTCGAGGCCGGCGTCACGCCAGGCGCGTCCGAGCAGGTCGAAGGCGACGTAGGTGTTGGCGTGACCGAGGTGGGTCGCGTCGTAGGGGGTGATGCCGCAGACGTACAGCGTCGCGGTGCCCGACTC
>JBPBQU010000431.1:0-4234 GCA_050955085.1 Janthinobacterium lividum
ACCGGTGGGTTAGGGCGACCTACCCACACTCAGATCCGAAGAGCCGGATCGGTGACGGTTCCTGGACCACCGGGCGCCGTGGCCTGCTGCCCGCACGCGCTCACGAGCAGGACGAGGAACAACCCAGCCTGGGCAACCAACCCGGCCTGGGCCACGAGGTGCGCGGTCATGACGCATGGACGCAGCCGGGGTGCGGCCCGTTCCCCGGGGCTGTCCCGAGGCCGCCGGAGTCAGTGTGCCTCGCGGTATGTGGTCACGACGACGTCGAGTCCAGTTGCGAGCGGGTGGGGAGAGGCTCACTCACCTCTTCCACGTCACACCGGTCGTCGACGCGATCCGCGCGCGATCACGAGCGGCGAGGACCGCCGGTGGGCCCAGTCGCCACGACGACCTGCCTCCTGCACCCGCGTCGAATCCGGAGGCGGTGATTCTGCTCAGAGGCAAACTCCTACCGCGGCGCCGACCCCGATCAGGAGAGTCGTCGCATGCGCCTCCTGGTCCTGGGTGGAACCCGTTTCGTCGGGCGCGCCGTCGTCACTGACGCCCTTGCCCGAGGCTGGGACGTCACCGCCCTGCACCGTGGCCGCACCGGTCAGCTCCCCGCCGGTGTGCACGTCCTGCACGCCGACCGGACCGACCCTGACGCCCTGACCGCAGCCCTCGGCGTCCAGCACTGGGACGCCTCGCCGCTCGTCGAGGGCAACCCCGCCGGCACGGCCGAGGACGATTACAGCGCCGCCGGACGTGGCGCCGAGCTCGGCGTCCTGGCCGCCTTCCCCGACGCCCTGCTGGTGCGCGCGGGTTTGATCCTCAGCCCGCACGAGGACATCGGTCGGCTGCCGTGGTGGTTGCAGCGCATCGCCGCCGGTGGGCGCGTCGTCGCCCCCGGTGACCCCGACCGGCCCCTGCAGTACGACGACGCCCGCGATCTGGCCACCTTCACCCTCGACGCGTTGCAGGCCGGGACGAGCGGTCCCTTCGACGTGATCAGCCCGTCGGGACACACCAGCACCGCCGGGTTGCTCGACGCGTGCGTGGGCGCGACCGGCGCGGATACGGACCTGGTGTGGACCTCCGAGGCGGACCTGGCCACGGCGGGCGTGGAACCGTGGACGCACCTGCCGTGCTGGGTCCCCCAGCACGGGGAGTCCACCGGGTTCCTCGAGGTCGACACCGCGCGGACCGCCGCCGGATTGGTGTGCCGTCCGGAGCAGGACACGGTGGACGACATGCGGGTGTGGATGCAGCAGGGAGACCTGCCACCGCAGCGGCCCGATCGCGCGGTGCACGGTCTGCCCCTCCTCCTCGAGGAGGAACTCCTCGGCCGGACCCGGTGAGCGCTCCCGCCAGCTCGGTGGCCCCTGATCACGGCCCGCACGTCACGGGTCTCGTCGTCACGATGTCCTGTGCCGCCGCGCTGGTCATGGCGCGGCGGACGAAACCCTTGCGCGGGGTGCCCTCACGGGGGTTGGCTGAGAGTCCGGGCACCGACACAGGAGTTGGCGCCCTCGTGCGAAGGGCATCCCATGACCACGACCGCCAGCGATCTCAGTGTCAGCACCTCCAGCTCCACGGGTAACCGTGCCGTGGCCTACCTCGAACCGGGCAAGGTCGAGGTCCAGTCCATCGACTACCCGACGTTCGAGCTCAAGGACGGCCCGGGAGTCAATCCCGCCAACGTCGGCCGATCTGTCGAACACGGTGTGATCCTCAAACTCGTCGCCACCAACATCTGCGGGTCCGACCAGCACATGGTGCGTGGGCGCACCACGGCCCCGCCGAACCTCGTACTGGGCCACGAGATCACCGGTGAGATCGTGGAGAAGGGCCGCGACGTCGAGTTCCTCGACGTGGGGGACCTCGTCTCGGTGCCGTTCAACATCGCCTGCGGTCGTTGTCGCAACTGCAAGGAACGCAAGACCGGCATCTGCCTCAACGTGAACCCCGACCGTCCGGGTTCTGCTTACGGTTACGTCGACATGGGTGGTTGGGTCGGTGGCCAGGCCGAATACGTCCTCGTCCCCTACGCGGACTTCAATTGCCTGAAGTTCCCGGACAAGGACCAGGCGATGGAGAAGATCCTCGACCTGACGATGCTCTCCGACATCTTCCCGACGGGTTTCCACGGCTGCGTCTCGGCCGGGGTCGGTGTCGGTTCGACCGTCTACGTCGCAGGCGCCGGCCCCGTCGGGCTCGCGGCGGCGGTGGGTGCGCAACTGCTCGGCGCGGCCGTCGTCATCGTCGGTGACCTCAACGCCGAACGCCTCGAACGGGCCCGTGGTTTCGGCTGCGAGACCGTCGACGTCAGCAAGGGTGACCCGAAGGACCAGATCGAGCAGATCCTCGGGGTCCCCGAGGTCGACTGCGGGGTCGACGCCGTCGGTTTCGAGGCCCGCGGGCACGGGTCCGGTTCGGCGGGGGAGGCCCCGGCCACCGTCCTGAACTCCCTCATGGAACTCACGGCCGCCGGTGGCTCGCTGGGGATCCCCGGCCTCTACGTCACGGGTGACCCGGGCGGGGTCGACGAGGCCGCCCAGAAGGGGTCGCTGTCCCTGGACCTCGGGACGGGCTGGGCCAAGTCGCTCGCGTTCACCACCGGCCAGTGCCCCGTGATGAAGTACCACCGTGGGCTGATGATGGCGATCCTGCACGACAAGGTGCAGATCGCGAAGGCCGTCGGTGCGACGCCCATCTCGTTGGAGGAGGCGCCCGACGCCTACGCGCGCTTCGACGCCGGGGCGCCACAGAAGTTCGTCATCGACCCGCATGGCATGATTCCGCGCTGACCTCGCGTCACCGGTGACGAAGTGGGCAATGTGTAGGGAACGAGACCTTCGTTGTCACACATTGCCCACTTTCGAGGGGGTAGCGTTGACACAGTCCGCTGTGTCACCGCGATGGGAGCCGTCATGCCGTCCTCTATTTTTCTCGACTCCTCGGCCACCGTGCCGTCGATCCTCGAGATCACCCCCGGCGCGCGGGCCCAGCTGGGCGCACTGGGGGAGCGACTGCTCGCGGACCCCGTCGCCGAACCGGAGGCGTTCGGACGCCAGGCCCGGCTGCTGGCCCGCGAGCTCCCCCCGGAGGTCGTGGAGAGCCTGTGGGCCTTCGAGGAGCGCGGCTCCGGCAGCGGGGTGCACGTCCTGCGCGGCCTCGAGGTCGGTGAGCTGCCCGCCACCCCGGCCGACAACATCGGCGGGGTGGGCGGCCGCACGCTGCTCGCCCGCCAGCAGGCCATCCTCAGCCACGCGCTGGGGCACATGATCGGTTACGCGGCCGAGGGGCACGGGCACCTCTTGCAGGACATGGTCCCCAACGCGAAACTCGCCGCCACCCAGCAGTCGCAGGGGTCACGGGTCGAGTTGGAGGCGCACACCGAGCAGTGCTTCTCCGACCTGCGACCCGACTACGTCGTCCTCGGGTGCCTGCGCGGTGACGACTCCGCCGCGACCTACGCGTTCCCCGCCCTGGACCTGCTCGCCCATGTCGACCAGACCGACGTCATGGAGTTGTTCCGACCGCTCTGGACGACCCTGGTCGACGAGTCGTTCGCCGACTTCCTGGACACCCGGGAGGTGCGCGGGCCGTTCTCGATCCTGTCCGGCGACGCCGACGACCCGACGATGCTCATCGACCAGGACCTGATGCACGGCATCACCAAGCACGCCCAGGCGCTGCTCGAACGGGTCCTGGCAATCTATGCCGCGCACCGGCATGCGGTCGTCCTGCAGCCCGGGGACGTCCTGTTCCTGGACAACCTGCGCGCCATGCACGGCCGTTCGCCGTTCGCCCCACGATTCGACGGTACCGACCGGTTCATCACCCGCGGGTTCGTCGTACGCGATCTACGGCGCTCGCGGTTCGCCCGGCCCGGGGCGAACCGGGTCGTGCAGGCCAGTTTCAGCTGACCCGGTCGCCCGCGGGATCCACCAGGGTCGCCGCTCCCGACCCCGATCAGGTCAGGGGAAATCAGGTCAGGGGGAACGGCGACTGCCACCACGGTGGCGCCGTCTGCAGTTCGATGCGGTCCACCCACTTCACCCACCAGAAACCGCGCCGCCCCGGTGCAACGAGTCGCAGCGGGGCGCCGTGGGCGGGGTCCAGGGGCTCGCCGCCCACATGGGTCGCCAGCAGCAGGCTCTGCAGATCCGTGAGCGGGAACCGGCGCCGGTAACCGCTTCGCGAATGCACCAAGAGGCTGCGCGCCGAGGTGGACCCGTTCTCGCGCAGGAGG
>JBPBQU010000432.1:0-4213 GCA_050955085.1 Janthinobacterium lividum
CTCGCGCCCTCGATCTGCGAGGCGCTCGATGAGGAGGGTGTGTAGACCCTGCTGGCCGGACTCGGACCGGATCCGTTGCGCGCGGGGGCCGCAGCCCGCGAGCAGGCCGCCCACCGTCTCGCCGGGGCCCGCGGTGTCGTCGGCGCGGCGTTGCTGGACCAGTCGATCTGGGCCGGTATCGGCAACGGGTGGCGCGCGGAACTGCTCTTCCTAACCGGGATCGACCCTCGTCGACGGGTGGACGAGGCCGAGGCGGGGGAGCTGTGGGACCTCGCGTGCCACCACCTCGCACTCGCGGTGGAGGCGGGCCAGCTGGTCAGCGACGCGTCCGCCCCGGACGAACGGTGGGTCTACAAACGCAAGACGTGCCGTCGCTGCGACGCCCCTGTGAGAAGTTGGACGCTGGCCGGGCGCACCGCGTGGATGTGCCCCGTCGAGCAGCACTGAGGTCGGGCAGCACCGAGGTCGGGCGGCACTGAGGTCGAACGGCACTGAGGTCGAACGGCACTGAGGTCGAACGGCACTGAGGTCGAACGGCACTGAGGTCGAACGGCACTGAGGTCGGGCGGCACTGAGGTCGACCAGCAACGAGTGCTTGACCTCCGCCGGGGTTCGCCAGCACCGGGGTTCATCCCGGTGCTTCCAACCGCTGCAGTTCGCGATCGGCCCGCGCCAGGCGCTCGTCGGCACCGTGGGCCGCGCGCTCGGCGGCCCGGACGCCGCCGCGCGCACTCTCGAGCTGGTCGGTGACGACCTCCAGCTGCGCCGCGAGGTCGGCCTGTCGACGTGCGAGGTCGTCGGCCCGGCGCCCGAGCGAGGCGAGGTCGAGAGCTGCGGTCCCGGCGTCGCGGCGGGCGTCCACGGCCTCCTCGCGGGCTCGATCGAGGGCCTCCTCGTGGTCGCGGCGCTCGCGCTCGCGGCGGGCGTCCTCGGCGGCGCGACGTTCCTCCTGCGCGACCCGGCGGGCGGCCTCTCGGGCGGCCTTGTCCTCCCGTCGTGCCCGCAGCTCATCCGGTGCGGCCTGCGGGCGCGCAGTGCCCCGCTGCCCCGCGGGTAGGGGGGCGGTCCTGACGGTCCGCGGTGTCGTCGGCGCGGCTGCGTTCCCGGCCACGGCGTCGTCGATCTCGACGTCGCCGAAACCGGTCGCCTCCAGCGGACGAACGAGGCGGCCCGAGCGCACCGCGTCGGCGGCGGCGGGGTCGCTCATCCCGGCACGCAACGTCGCCACGATCTGCTCCCCGACGTCGGGGCTCACGCGCACGCCCTTCTCACCCGCGAGGCGCTGGGCCTGGACGCGCATGGCGTCGAGGACCTGGTGCTGGCGCACGGCGAGTTCCCGCAGCTGCGGGCCGGCCAGGGCGGTGGTGGCCTCCCGCATCGCCGCACCCAACTGCAGCAGCTGCTCGACCTCGGCGCCGCGGTCGCGCACGAGCTGGTTGACCGCCCAGGCTGCGGTCGGGGGTTTGCGCAGGGAGGCGATGCGCACCGCGAGGTCTCGGTCTCCCGCGGCCCGGGCCTGGCTGGCCCGTTCGTCGCGGGTGGGGGTGAAGTGGGCGGGCGCGAGCGCATACAGCTCGTCGGCGATGTCCGGCCAGTCCACCGTGGAATGGTGTCACGACGCACCGCGATCACCGAAGGTTCCGTCACTGCTACGTATGGCAACGGTTGATGATTCGAATCCGATTCGCGGCGGTTCTGTACCCCCTTTCGTCGGTGGACCTCCTGAAGCGCACTAGGTTGACCCGATGAGTGCGGAGATGACCCTCGGGGCCGAAGAGGAATTGCACCTCATCGACCTCGAACGGTGGCAGTTGTCGGCGCGGGCTCCGCAGATCCTCTCCAAGTTGGACCCGGCCTCGTATTCCGCCGAACTGCAGCGCACGACCGTGGAGACCAACACCGACGTGGTGAGGTCGCTGTCGGAGCTGCGCGCGGAACTGTTGCGACTGCGCAAGGGTCTGATCGAGGTCGCGGCCCGGGAGGGGCTCGGCGTGGCGGCTGTCGGCACGGCCCCGAGGTCGACCTACGGTGACTTCGAGCTGACCGCGACGGGACGCTACGGGCGCATGCAGGAGCAGTACCGCATGCTGGTCGACGAGCAGCTCATCTGCGGTACCCAGATCCACGTCGGGGTGTCCGATCGAGACCTGGCCGTCGAGATCATGCAGCGCGTCGCCCCCACCCTGCCGGTCCTGCTCGCACTCTCGGCCAGCTCGCCGTTCTGGAACGGCCAGGACACGGGTTACGCCAGCATCCGGACCACCATCTGGCAGCGCTGGCCGAGTGCGGGGACGACCGGTGCGCTGTCCTCGGCGGCCGAGTACGACGGCCTCCTCGCCGACCTCATCGCGTCGGGGGTGATCGCCGACCAGAAGATGGCCTACTTCGACATCCGGCCCTCCTCGCACGCCCCGACCCTCGAACTGCGCGTCTGCGACGCCTGCCCTCTCGTCGACGACGCCGTTCTCATCGCGGGGTTGTTCCGGGCGGCCGTCCGGTCCGCGGAACTCGACATCGAGGCGGGACGACCCAAGATCGTCTCGCCCGAACCGATCTACCGGGCGGGCATCTGGCAGGCCGCGCGCAGTGGGTTGTCGGGTCGTCTCCTCGACGGGTCGCTGCGCCCCCGACCGGTGTCCGCCGCCGAAGCGGTACGAGCCCTGGTGGGGCGGTTGCGCCCGCAGCTGGAGGAGTTCGGGGACTGGGAGGAGGTCAGCGACCTCACGGAGGCCAGTCTCGCCCGGGGGAACTCCGCCGACCGCCAGCGTGCGGCGTTCGTCGAGCGCGGTCAGCTCGACGACGTCGTCCGGCTCGTCGTGGAGGAGACCCACGGCTCGCCCGGCGGTGACGTCCCGCCGACCCCGGGGTTGCGCCGCTACCGGGCCCGGGCGGGTGACGAGGCCGTAGGAGCCGCCTTCAGGCCACGTCCGGCCTATCGCGACGTCCTCGAACACGTCCAGGCCCTGGGGCCGGAGCACCTGAACGAACGGGAGGCGGCCCGCGACGCGTGGGCCCGTGACCGTCACCTCGCCTACGTCGTCGACGGGACCGAGAAACCCTTCGAGGTCGACCTCGTCCCCCGCATCATCAGTCGGCACGAGTGGGCGGAGCTGGAGGCCGGCCTGACGCAGCGTGCCCGTGCCATCGAGTGTTTCCTGCGTGACGTCTACGGCGACCAGTTGATCCTCGCGGACGGTGTCATCGCCCGGGATCTCGTGGAGGACGCGCCGGGTTGGGAATCGCAGGCCCGCCGCCTCCCGGCCGACGTCGTGCGTGCCTCCGTCATCGGTTTCGACCTGGTGCGCAACGAGTACGGCGGTTGGCGCGTCCTGGAGGACAACGTCCGCAACCCCAGCGGGGTCGCCTACGCCGTCGCGGCCCGCGACCTGCTGGACGCGGTGCTGCCCGACCTGCCCCGCCCCGGTGGCCTCGCCGATCCGGCCACTGCTTTCGAACTCCTGCGTTCGACGTTGGTGGCGGGTTCGAAGCCGGGCACCCGGGCGGCGCTGCTGAGCAGCGGCCCGAGCAGTGCGGCCTGGTTCGAGCACCGCAGGCTGGCCGACGGATCCGGCCTCCTGCTGGTGGGTATCGACGACCTCGACGTCGTCAGCGGCCGGGTCGTGCACCGCGGTACGGGGGACACCATCGGGGTGCTGTACCTCAGGTTGGACGGGGAACTGTTGGACCTGCGGGACTCGGCCGGGCGGTGCCTGGGGGTCGAAGTCTTCGATGTCGCGGCGGCGGGTGCGGTGAAACTCGCGAACGCCCCCGGCAACGGGATCGCCGACGACAAGGCCATGTACCGCTCGGTGCCCGAGTTCATCGGTTACTACCTGAGCGAACGGCCGCGGTTGGAATCCGTGCCGACGTACCGGACCAGTGACGGGGGGGAACGCCAAGCGGTCCTGGAACGCGTCGGGGAACTCGTGACGAAACCTGTCGACGGGTATGGCGGGGCGGGGGTACTCATCGGCCCGGTGGCCACCGCGTCCGAGGTCGCACAGCGGCGTGCCGAGATCGCGCAGTCGCCTGCGGACTGGGTCGCGCAGGAGGTCGTGCAGCTCTCGTCGGCTCCGATCTGGAGCAGTGCGACCGGTGGCCTGCAGCCGCGACGGGTCGACCTGCGGGCGTTCGTCTACGTGACCGGGACCGGGCCGGCGGACTGCCGACTCGCCCAGGTGGCGCTGACGAGGGTCGCCCCCGAGGGGAGCCT
>JBPBQU010000433.1:0-4151 GCA_050955085.1 Janthinobacterium lividum
TCGACCTTGCCCCGCTCCAACGCCGCCGTGAAGTCCTCCAGCGAGATGCGCTTGCGCGCCTTCGCCAGAGCCGCGTTGCGCTCGGCAGCCTCACGCTTCTCGGCGATCTGACGCGCGGTGCGGTCGTCGGGCGCCACCAGGAACGTGTCACCCGCACCCGGCACCGACGTCAGACCCAGCACCTGCACCGGACGCGACGGGGTCGCCTCCGTCAGCGAGGAACCGTGCTCGTCGAGCATGGCGCGCACTCGTCCGTACCCGGTGCCCGCGACGATCGCGTCGCCGACGTGCAGGGTGCCGGACTGGACGAGCACCGTCGCAACAGGGCCACGGCCCTTGTCGAGGCTCGCCTCGATCGCGATGCCACGCGCGTCCTTGTCCGGGTTCGCCCGGAGGTCGAGCGCCGCGTCCGCGGTGAGCAGGACGGCTTCCAGCAGCGCATCGAGGTTCAGCCCCTGGCGGGCCGAGACGTCGACGAACATCGTGTCCCCGCCGTACTCCTCCGCCACCAGGTTGTACTCGGTGAGCTGCTGACGAACCTTCGCCGGGTTCGCGCCGTCCTTGTCGATCTTGTTGACCGCCACGACGATCGGCACGTCGGCCGCCTGGGCGTGGTTGAGCGCCTCGATGGTCTGAGGCATCACCCCGTCATCGGCCGCAACCACCAGGATGGCGATGTCGGTCACCTTGGCACCACGAGCACGCATGGCCGTGAAGGCCTCGTGGCCCGGGGTGTCGATGAAGGTGATCGGACGCTCGATGCCCTCGTGCTCCTTGGTGACCTGGTAGGCACCGATGGTCTGGGTGATCCCGCCGGCCTCCTTCGCCACCACGTCGGTGGAACGGATGGCGTCGAGCAGCTTCGTCTTGCCGTGGTCGACGTGACCCATGACGGTCACGACCGGCGGACGGGACTCGAGCTCCTCGTCACCCTCGGCCTCGAGCTCCGCGTCGAGGTCGATGGAGAAGCCGGCGAGCAGCTCGCGCTCCTCGTCCTCCGGGGAGACGACCTCGATGATGTAGCCGAGCTCGTTGCCCAGCGTCTGGAACGTGTCCTCGTCCAGTGACTGCGTCGCGGTAGCCATCTCACCGAGGTGGAACAGCACCGTGACCAACGCCGCGGGGTCGGCATCGATGCGGTCGGCGAAATCACTCAGCGAGGCGCCGCGCCGGATGCGGACGACGGTCGCGCCGTCACCACGACGGACGGACACACCTCCGACCGAGGGCGCCTGCATCGCCTCGTACTCCTGGCGCTTCGCGCGCTTGGACTTGCGACCACGGACCGGACGGCCGCCCGCCTTGCCGAAGGCGCCCTGGGTGCCGCCACGGCCACCACGACCGGGGCCACCGGGGCGACCCTGGAAGCCACCGCCGGTACCACCGGGACCGCCTCCCGGAGCGCCGCCGCCACCGGGACGACCGGCGAAGCCGCCGCGGGCACCACCGGGGCCACCACGACCGGGCGCACCGGTACGACCCGCACCGGGGCCTGCACCCGGACGGCCGACCGTCGGGCGCGCGGGCATCATGCCCGGGTTCGGCCGCGGGCCACCCGGACGCGGCCCACCGGGCCCGGCCGGACTGGGGCGCGGTCCGCCCTGGGGACGGGGCATGCCCTGGTTCGCGGCAAACGGGTTGTTGCCCGGACGCGGTGCACCACCGGGACCACCGGGACCACCACTGCCCTGGGGGCGCGGCATGCCTTGGCTGGGCGCGAAGGGGTTGTTGCCCGGCCGCCCACCCGGGCGAGCGGCACCCGGGGCACCCGGCGCACCGGCCGGACCACCCGGGCGGCCACCGGCCGCTGCGGGACGCTCCCCGCGATCCGGTCGATCACCACCGGCTCGTTCGGTGCGCTCGGGACGATCGCTGCCCGGTCGCTCACTGCGCTCGGGACGATCTCCACCGGGCCGGTCGCTGCGCTCCGGTCGGTCACTGCGAGGCCGCTCACCCGGAGCAGCACGGTCACCCGGACCCGGTCGACGGGCACCCGGACCGGCCGGGCTCCCGGGACGCGAGCCCGGCGCCACCGGAGCACCTGGGCGGGCACCCGGACGCGGACCGGAAGCGTCCCGACCCGGGCCACCTGCGGCGGGAGGGGTCGAGGGACGCGCGGCAGGCCCGGGAACAGGCGCGCCGGGACGGGCCGACACGGCCGGACGCTGCGGGGCAGCGGGACGCTCGTCGCCGGAAGCGCCGGGCACAGTAGGGGGCGCCTGGAACGCGGGCGCCTCGGCAGCCGGACGCAGCGGCGCCGGGGGAGCCGGAGCCACCACGGGGGCCGCGGCAGGCGGCGTCGGGGCAGACACGGTCGGCGTCGGAGCCGACTCGGGAACCGGCGCCGGGGTGGCGGGACGTGCGAGTGACGCAGGACCCGGACGAGCACCCTGGGGCAGTCGCGGACCCGGCTTCACTGCCGGCGCGGGACGGCTGCTCGCAGCGTCACCGTCGGTTGGGAACTTGTCCTTCAAACGCCGGATGACCGGCGGTTCGACGGTCGAGCTCGCGGAACGCACGAACTCACCCATCTCTTTGAGCGTGGCCAGAACGACCTTGCTCTCGACTCCGAACTCCTTGGCGAGCTCGTAGACCCGGACCTTTGCCACTTCTCTCCAGTCTCGGTCCGGGACACCTTCACCAGGGGCGCGGACCGTCGTCAGTCAGGGGGGTTCATCGGTGGAAGCTCATCGGGTGCTCATCAGCTGTACGACCCGCTCTCATCGGTGGTGGTGGTGGTGTGGACGCCTCGAAGGCACGACACGACGTACAACCGTACGCCCGAGAAGTCCACGGGACCCGGCTGGCGTAGCGCACGGGGCAGAGCCCGGCGTTTCTCCGCCTGGTCCAGACACGTGACGCTGTGATGCAGCCACGCACCCCTGCCGGGGAGACGTCGTCGCACGTCGACGAGGAGGCGTTCCCCGTCGGTTGCCGCGACGATCCTCAGCAGCGACGACTGTTCAACCCGCTGACGGCAACCCACGCAGGTCCGAACCGGGACTGCGGTGGATCGCCGATCGGGTCGACCGGTCGTCTGCAGAGTAATGATGGCCGAAGTGTAGCCCGGCTGCGATCAGTTCTCTCGCGCCGAAGGGTTGCGAGGCGCGGTCACGGGCTCGGTGTCGGGGCGGATGTCGATGCGCCAGCCCGTGAGCTTGGCCGCCAACCGGGCGTTCTGCCCCTCTTTGCCGATCGCCAGTGAGAGCTGGTAGTCGGGCACGATCACCCGGGCGGAACGGGCGGCGAGGTCGACGACCTCGACCGACGTCACGCGGGCCGGCGCCAACGCGCTCGCGACGAAGGCCGCCGGGTCGTCGTCGTGGTCCACGATGTCGATCTTCTCGCCACGCAGCTCCGCCATCACGGCCCGCACGCGCTGGCCCATCGGTCCGATGCACGCCCCCTTGGGGTTGATCCCGCTGCGCGTCGCGCGCACCGCCATCTTCGAGCGGTGTCCGGCCTCGCGGGAGAGCGCCGTGATCTGCACGGTCCCGTCCGCGATCTCGGGGACCTCGAGGGCGAACAGCTTGCGCACCAGGCCGGGGTGAGAACGGGAGAGCACGATCTGGGGACCCTTCGGGCCCCGCTTGACACTCACCACGAAGCAACGGACCCGGCTACCGTGCTCGTACTTCTCCCCCGGGACCTGCTCGGAGGGCGGCAGCACCCCCTCGACCGATCCGAGGTCGACCTGGACCATCCGCGGGTCCCGGCCCTGTTGGACCACGCCGGAGACGATCTCACCCTCGAACTCGGCGAACTCCCCCACCACGGCCTCGTCGTCGGCATCGCGCAACCGCTGCAGGATGACCTGGCGCGCGGTGGTCGCGGCGATCCGCCCGAACCCGTCCGGCGTGTCGTCGTATTCGCGCGGGGTCGCTGCAGCACCCGCCTCCTCGTCGCGTTCGGTGACCAGCACGCGCACCTCCCCCGAGGAGCGGTCCAGCTCGACGCGGGCCTGCGGCTTGGCGGAGTCGGTCCCGCGGTAGGCGGCGAGGACAGCCATCTCGATCCCCCGGACCAGCGCCTCGAACCCGATCTGCCTCTCCCGCTCCAGCATCCGCAGAGCAGCCATGTCGATGTTCACTGCACGTCCTCGTTCACTGCACGTCCTCGTTCACTGCGTGTCCTCGCGTTCGTTCTCGTTC
>JBPBQU010000434.1:0-4141 GCA_050955085.1 Janthinobacterium lividum
GGGGCATCCCTACGTCAACGCCTCGCTCCCTGACCCGATCTGGAGTCTGGCGGAGTTGGCGCCCGTCGTCGTGGCCGCCGACGCGGCGGGGTTGCAGATCGCGATGCACGCCATCGGTGACGAGGCCGTGCGTATCGCGATCGCGGCGGTGGAGGAAGCGGTCGCAGCCAACGGGCCGCGTGATCGCCGGCATCGGATCGAGCACCTCGAGGTGGTCGACCGGGTCGACATCGACCGCCTCGCCGCCCTCGGGATCACGGCGAGCATGCAGCCTGTCCACGCCGATCCCGCCATCCAGGCCAACTGGCGTGCGCAGCTCGGCGATCACCGGATCGAACGCGGGTTCCCGTGGCCGGAGATGACGGCCGCCGGTGCGACGCTCGCCTTCGGCACCGACTCCCCGACCTCACCGTTCGCGCCGCTGCCCAACATGTTCGTGGCGTCCACCCGACGCTCCGCGCTGCGCCCGGAACTCCGACCCAACCTGCCCGGGTACGCGGTCCCGCTGCCCGCGTCCATCGAGCACGCCACCCGGGATGCGGCCTGGGCCTGCCGGGCAGAGGGACAGTTCGGGGTTCTCGCACCGGGGCTCGCGGCGGACTTCGTCGTCCTCGACAGGGATGTGTTCGCGCTACCGGTCGAAGAACTGCTCGCGACCCGGATCCGGCACACGGTCGTCGCCGGTCGGACTGTATTCACTGCCGCTCCCTCCGAGGCGGCGGACCGCCACCCGTGAGCGGTCCTAACTGCGGGGTTGGTCCTCGCGCATCTCGGTGACCAGTGCGTCGACCACGCTGACCAATGGTTTCTCCTCACCGCGCCCGCAGGCCGCGCGGAACGTCGCGCGCTGGCGCTGGTAGGACGCGCCGCGGCGCGGGATCTCGTCGATGAGGGCGAGTTCGTCGGCGCAGTCGAGTTGACGAGCGACGGGTTCCAACCGGTTCAGCCAGTCCGTCAGGTCGTCGGTGACGAGTCGTTCGCGGCCCCTGGCGTCCACGATGATCTCGGCATCGAGGCCGTAGCGCGACGCACGCCACTTGTTTTCCCGCACATGCCACGGGGGCATCGTGGGAAGTTGTTCACCGGCGTCCAGACGCTGGTCGAGGTGGACCACGAGACACTGCACCAGCGCCGTCAACGCGCGCAGTTCCCGCAGCGTCGGGGTCCCGTCGCAGATCCGGATCTCGATCGTGCCGATCTTCGGCGACGGGCGGATGTCCCACCGCACGTCCGACATCCCGTCGATGACACCCGTGATCATCATGTCGTCGACGTAACTCTCGAACTCGTCCCACCTGCCGAACTGGAACGGCAGACCCGCCGTCGGCAACTGCTGGAACATCTGCGCCCGGTTGCTCGCGTACCCGGTGTCGAAACCCGTCCAGTACGGCGAGGAGGCCGACAACGCCTGCAGGTGCGGGTAGTGGTTGAGCAGGGCGTTGAGGATGGGCAGGACCTTGTGCACGGAATTGATCCCGACGTGGACGTGCACGCCCCAGATCAGCATCTGCCGACCCCACCACTGGGTGCGTTCCAGCAGTTCTGCGTAACGCTCGTTCTCGGTGATGAGCTGGTTGTCCCACGTCGCGAACGGGTGGGTGCCCGCGCACATGAGGTCCAGGCCCATCGCGTCGGTGACCGCGCGGATCGCGGTGAGCGAACTGGCGAGGTCGTCGGCCGCCTCGGCCACCGTGTCGCACACCCCGGTGACGACCTCCAGGGTGTTGCGCATCAGTTCCTTCGTGATGCGCGGTCCGGTCGAGGAATCCTCGCGCTGCACGGCCGCCATGACCTCCTGGGCGGCGGGTGCGAGGTCGCGGGTCCTGCGATCGACCAGCACCATCTCCCACTCCACGCCCAGCGTCGGGCGGGGAGAGGAAGTGAACTCGATGGCCGTCGTCCGTCCCACCGGGTGATCAGACCACAACCACCCACCGTTCTGCACGCGGCGCCCTTCCTGCCGGAGCATTAGCGTGCGTTCGTGAGCACTCAGGAGCGGGAAGTGGACGTGGTCGTCATCGGCGCCGGCGCGGTGGGGGAGAACGTCGCCGACCGGGCGGGCCGCACGGGCCTCGACGTCGTCGTCGTCGAGAGCGAACTCATCGGGGGTGAGTGCTCCTACTGGGCGTGCATGCCGAGCAAGGCCCTGCTCATCTCGGGGCACGCGCTCGCGGCCGCACGTCGACTGCCCGGGGCGGCGGAGGCCGTCACCGGCCCGCTGGATGCGGGGGCGGTACTGAAGCGGCGCACCAGCTTCACAAGCGACTGGGACGACTCCAGTCAGGTGCAGTGGCTGGATTCCGTCGGTGTCGCTCTGGTGCGGGGTACGGCCCGCCTCGCCGGCATCAAGCGCGTCGAGGTCGACACCACCGACGGGACGATCGTGCTCGTCGCGCGTCACGCGGTGGTCCTCGCGACCGGGTCGGTGCCTGTTCTCCCCGACCTCCCCGGCCTGGCGGAATCGAAACCGTGGACCAGTCGGGAGGCCACCAGCACCGACGTCGTTCCGGGGCGCCTCGCCGTCCTGGGCGGTGGTGTCGTGGGCGTCGAGCTCGCGCAGGCCTGGGCCCGGTTGGGGTCCTCGGTGACGTTGTTCGCGCGATCCGGTCTGCTGGCCGGCCAGGAGGACTTCGCGGGTGACCTGGTCGCCGACGCGCTGCGCGCCGACGGTGTCGACCTGCGCCTCGGAGCGGCACTCGCCTCGGTCTCGCGGGACGATGCGGGGATCACCATCACCCTCGAAGGCGGGGAGACGGTCGTGGCCGACGAGTTCCTCGTCGCGACGGGCCGGCGCCCCGCCACCGAGGGCGTCGGCTTGGAGACGATCGCCCTCGAAAGCGGCGGTCTCCTCGACGACGGGGGTTCCCTGGAGGTGGACGACACGGGCCTCGTGAGCGGGGTCGAGGGCTCCTGGTTCTACGCGACGGGAGATGTCTCCGGCCGGGTCAAGCTGACCCACCAGGGCAAGTACGACGCGCGGGCCGCGGGCGAGGCCATCGCGGCCCGGGCCGCGGGAACCCTTGGTGCGCAGGCGCCTGCCTGGTCGCGCTACACCGCGAGCGCCGACCACGTCGCCGTCCCGCAGGTCGTGTTCACCGACCCCGAGGTCGCCTCGGTCGGCCTCACGGCGGCGCAGGCGCGGGAGAAGGGCCTCGACGTCAAGGTCGTCGACTACGAACTCGGCAACGTGGCCGGTTCCTCGCTGAAGGCCGACGGTTACACGGGTAAGGCCCGGATGATCGTCGACGAGCAGCGCAAGGTCATCGTCGGTGTCACGTTCGTGGGCCAGGACGTCGCGGAACTGTTGCAGGCCGCGACGGTCGCGATCGTGGGCGAGGTCCCGCTGGAGAGGTTGTGGCATGCGGTGCCGGCGTACCCCACGATGAACGAGATCTGGCTGCGCCTGCTCGAGACCTACGGCTTGTAGGTCCGGCACCGCGGGCGGTGCGGGCGCCGGGACCGGAAACCTGGGGCCCGTCACGGTCCCCGCCCGTGGTCCGGGCGCGCTGGAAGGCGCTCGAAGGCGCAGGCTGGACCCATGAGCTATCCGCAACGCACCCTCGGCAGCACGGCCAACGGCACCGACCTCACCGTCTCGGCACAGGGCCTCGGCTGCATGGGTATGAGTGAGTTCTACGGCGCCGGTGACGAGGCCGAATCCCTGGCCACCATCGGTGCCGCCCTCGACGCAGGCGTCACCTTCCTCGACACGGCCGACATGTACGGCCCCTTCACCAACGAGCAGCTCGTCGGCAAGGCCATCGCGGACCGCCGCGACGAGGTCGTGCTCGCGACCAAGTTCGGCAACGAGCGGCACCCCGACGGGACCCGCGGGATCAACGGTCGTCCCGATTACGTCCGCAGCGCGTGCGACGCCAGCCTGCAGCGCCTCGGCGTCGACCACATCGACCTCTACTACCAGCACCGCGTCGACCAAAGCGTGCCGGTCGAGGAGACCTGGGGTGCGCTGTCCGAACTCGTGAGTGCCGGGAAGGTGCGCCGGCTCGGGATCAGTGAGGCCGCCCCCGACACGATCCGCCGGGCGCACGCGACCCACCCCATCACCGCGCTGCAGACCGAGTGGTCGCTGTGGACGCGTGAGGTCGAGGTGGACGGCGTCCTCGACACCGTGCGAGAACTC
>JBPBQU010000435.1:0-4080 GCA_050955085.1 Janthinobacterium lividum
GCAGTGCGCTCCGCTCGTCGAGGCCGACGTGCAGGCTCCCGAGGGATCCCTGCAGCTCGAGGCGGACATCGTGGCCCGCGCCGTTGTAGCGCGAGGCGGTGACGACGGCGAGCGTCCCGTCGTCGAGGGTGCAGACGGCGAGTGCGGAATCCACGTCGCCGACCGCGCCGATCTCGGGGTCGCCGTTGTTGCTGCCGCGGGCGTAGACCTCGACGATCTCGCGGCCGGTGATCCAGCGGATGACGTCGAAATCGTGGACGCTGCAGTCGCGGAACAACCCACCCGAGGTCGCGAGGAAGGCCACCGGTGGGGGGGCCATGTCGCAGGTGACCGCGCGGATCGCGTGCAGCCAGCCGAGTTCGCCCGCGGTGAAGGCACGCTTGGCTTCGCGGTATCCGCTGTCGTAACGGCGTTGGTGACCGATGCGTACGACCCCGTCGTGGGCGGCGATGAAGTCGAGTACCGGGAGGGACAGCACGACGTCGGGTGCGACGGGTTTCTCCGAGAACACCGGGATCCCGGCTTCGACACCGGCCTTGATGAGTTCCGGGTGCTGGGCGGTGCCGGTCGCGACGACGAGGCCGTCGATCCCGCTGCGCAGCAGCGCATCCACGTCGGTGACCGCGTCCGCCCCGAGCGCATCGGCCACCTCCCTCGCCCGGGTGGCGTCGATGTCGGCGATCGTGAGTCTGGCGACACCGGGCGTCGCCGCGATGTTGCCCGCGTGCATGACGCCGATCCGGCCGACGCCGGCGAGACCGAGGTGCAGATCGGACATCAGGTGAGCCTCCGGGATCCCATTGTTGGACCGGTCCAACGCGACTACGATCGACCTGGGGACGGATCGTGTCAAGTGTGCAGGAGTGGGTGGCGGAGCTGGTGAATGGGCTCGAGGAACGCAGGCCACGACCGACGATCCGTAGCGTCGCGGCCCGTGCAGGGGTTTCCAAGTCGCTCGTCTCCCTCGTTCTGCAGGGCTCGCCCAAGGTGTCCGGACAACGACGCGCCGCCGTGCTGGCGGCGGTGGCGGATCTGGGGTATCGACCCGATCCGACCGCGCGCAGCCTCGCCGAACGCCGCACCCGCACCATCGGTGTGGTGCTCGACGACCTGCGCAACCCCTGGTTCGTCGACATCCTCGACGGGTTGCGCCCGGTACTCGCGCAACTCGGGTTGCGACCGCTGCTGGGTGAGAGCCGGCATGAACGCGACGTGGCCCGGACCTTCGGTGAGCTGCGCGTGGACGGGCTCGTCGTGGTCGGCACGCTCCCCGACCTGAGCGCCGTGGAGGAGGTCGCCGGGTACACCCCGACCGTTCTCGCCGGCACCCGCGACGAACTCCGGGCCGCGGTCGACGTCGTCGCCAACGACGACGAGGCGGGGGTGGGTCTCGTCGTGGCGCACCTGCTCGAGCTCGGACACCGCCGCATCGCCCACGTCTGCGGTGCCGGGCCAGTCGGGCGCATCCGCCGGGCGGCCTTCGAGGCCGCCGTGTGGGCGGGAGGTGGTGAACCCGTCGTCGCCACCGCCGACATGACGGAGGACGCCGGTCACCGGGCCGGGCGCCGGCTGCTCGAGCGTCCTGACCGCGCCACGGCGGTGCTCGCCGCCAACGACCTCTCGGCGGTCGGGGTGCTGGCCGCGGCCGGGGACCTGGGGTTGCGTGTCCCCGGGGATGTCTCGGTCGCGGGTTACGACGACACCTCGCTGGCCCGGTTGCGGGCCGTCTCGCTCACCAGCGTCCACAACGCCGCGCACGAGGTTGGCAAACTCGCAGGAGAATTGTTGGGAGCCCGGATGAGCGACCCGCACGCCCCCGCCCGCTTGCACCTCGTCCAGCCCCGACTGGTGGTGCGGGCGACGACCGCCGCAGCCGGTGGAGCGCAGGCGTGCGCCACAGTGGGTTCGTGAGGACTCTCCAGCCCGGCACCGCCTGCCCGTGTTCGTCGGGGGAGGTCTTCGAGCAGTGCTGCGCCCGGTTCCTCGCCGGCGCAGCGGCGCCCACGGCGGAGGCGCTCATGCGCTCGCGCTACACCGCTTTCGTGCTCGAGGACGCCGACCACCTGCTGGGTACCTGGGACCCCTCGACCCGCCCCGCCGACCTGGAGTTCACCCCCGGCCTGCACTGGCTGCGACTCCTCGTGGTGGCGAGGACGGGTGGGGGCCCGTTCGACGACACGGGCACGGTCGAGTTCGACGCCGTCTACCGCCTCGACGGGAGGCGCGGTTCACAGCGGGAGAATTCGACGTTCGTCCGCACCGGCGGGCGATGGCTCTACGTCGGTGTGCTGGGTGGGAGGGGGTCGGCAGAGCGGGACCGGTAACCGGGCAACGACGGACGTCGTCGACCACCTCGCCGCGGTGAGCACCGCCCTCCGCCGGATGCGGGCGCACCGATTCGGTGGTGTCCTTCAGGTCCCGGCGAAACAGTCGCCGGTCTCGTTCGTTCAGGAAGCTGTTGACACCCACGTGGACATCGTCGAGAAGTTCCGGGCCGCCTGGGTCTTCGAGGCCGGTTGGCACGGCCTCGAACTGCTGCCCACGGCGCTGGCGCGGGCCGCTGCCCAGGTACTCGCGGTCGACGCGGCCGGAATCAGCCTCATGGGTGGGGAGCACCGCGTGCCCATCGGTGCCAGCGCGCCGGAAGCCACGACCGCCGAACGTTGGCAGTTCACCATCGGGGACGGCCCCTGCTTCACCGCCTACGAACGTTCCGAGCCGGTGTTCGCCGACGAGACCATGCTGCGCGGGCAGTGGCCGACCCTGCATGACGAGATCTACCGGCACAGCCCCTTTCGCGCCGAAGTGGCGATGCCGCTGGGGCATGGCGCGTCACGTCTCGGCGTACTCGACCTGTACTTCGTCGCACCCCGGATCGACCCGGGTTTCGACCTGGTCTCGGCGCAGCTCGTCGCCTCCCTGATCCGTACCTCGCTGCTCGGCGCCTCGCTCGTCGCTGGTCTGCGCGAGTCGACGGCTGGTGACGAGACAGCCGACCTCGTCCCGCCGATCGAGCCCGCCCCGTGGTTGACCAATGACCTGGCCAGGCGGCGGCAGAACGTCTGGGTGGCGACCGGGATGTTCAACGTGCTGGGAGGAGTGGACAACGCCGACGCCTTGGCGTTGTTGCGTGCCTACGCCTACACCCACGAGAAGACCCTGGAGGACGTGGCCGACGACATCGTCGCCGGGCGCACACCGGTGCAGGCATTGCAGGAGCAGATCGAGCGCTGAGCGCCCCGGGGGCCTGGTGACGTCGCGCAGGGGAAGCTGTGCGGGTGCGCAGAGCCCTGTTCCTTCCGGCGGCGTCGATCGCCGTGGTCGTCACCGCAGTGAGCCTCCTGAGTTCCCCGGCGCGAGCGGCGACACGTCCCGTCCTCACGACCGCAGCGGCCGCCGTCGACGCCCAGCTGCGGGCCGATCACGTTCCCACTGCCGCGTTCGCTCTCGTGCAGACCGGAGGCAGGCAGGACGTCGAGGTCCGCACGGGCACCCGGGGCGCAGGGGTCACGGACACGACCCCGTTCGTGCTGGGTTCGATCAGCAAGTCCTTCACCGCGCTCGCGGTGCTGCAGCTGGTGGACGCCGATCGGGTGGACCTGGATGCACCGGTAGCGCGTTACCTGCCGGACTTCCACACTGCGCAACCCGGCGCGGTCGTCACCGTCGGGCAACTGCTCACCCAGACCAGTGGACTGCCCACTTCTGCCGGGGTGGCGATCATCGACCACCCCGAGACGTCCTTGGTCGATCGCGTGCGGGCAGTCGCGACGGTGCGTCCGGTTTCCCCGCCGGGTCGCACGTTCCACTACAGCAACCTGAACTACGCCGTACTCGGTCGGGTGGTCGAACAGGTCTCCGGGATCTCCTTCGCCCGCTACGTGCAGCAGCGCATCTTCGATCCGCTGGGCATGACCGGCAGTTCCACCTCGTTGGCCCAGGCCCGCCACGACGGTCTGCCGTCGGCGTCGACGGTGTGGTTCGGTCTCACCGTCTCCCGCTCGACCCCGGATTACCCCGGTGGTGCTCCAGACGGCTTTCTCGTCTCCACCGCGCGGGACATGAGCCACTACCTGAGTT
>JBPBQU010000436.1:0-3975 GCA_050955085.1 Janthinobacterium lividum
GAGGACGTCGCGAGCGAGGCGGATGGTGGTTTCCCGCTGGGCGCGCAACCCGGCCGCGTCCACCCGGACCACGCTCACCCCGTCTCCTACCACACCCGTGTAGTGCGCCCAGTCGCGTCGCTCGTCTGCGTCGAGCAGGTCGACCCCTACGCCCGGATGCCAGCGCCTCAACTTGCCGGGTGCCCAGTTGTAGTAGGTGAACAGGAAGTCCTCCACGGGGTGCGCCTCCCCACGCCCCCGGCGCTCGATCGCCCCGGCGGTGAGCGTCTCGGCACGCTTCGCATGGGCGGCCTCGCGAGCCCGCCAAACCGATCGGACGAGAATCACCGCCGAACCCTGGGCACTCGCAGGCTCTTCACCGTACGGTGAGAGTCCGCTCATCCCCGGGAGTTCAGCATGCCGCGCGCGATCTGGAAGGGCGCTGTGTCCTTCGGTCTGGTCAACGTGCCCGTCCGGCTCTACGCCGCGACCGGCGAGCACGACATCCGTTTCCACCAGGTCCACCGTAGCGACGGTGGCCGGATCCGGATGAGGCGGACATGCTCCGTCGACGGCGAGGAGGTGGCCTACGACGAGGTCGCCAAAGGTTACGAGAGCCCCGACGGCAAGCTCGTGGTGCTCAGCGACGACGACCTCGCCGAGCTCCCGGTGGCCAGCGGCCACGAGATCGACGTCCTGCAGTTCGTCCCCGTCGACCAGGTTGACCCGATGTTGCTGTCCAAGCCGTACTACCTCGAACCCGAGTCGCGGGCGGCCAAGCCGTACGCGCTGCTGCGTGAGGCCCTCGTCGCCACCGAGCGGATGGCGGTGGTGAAGGTGGCGCTGCGCCAGCGCGAGTCGATTGCAGTGCTGCGGGTGCGGGAGAAGGTCATCGTGCTGCAGACCATGCTGTGGCCCGACGAGGTCCGTGCCGCGGACTTCGACGTGCTCGACACCGAGGTCGACCTGCGCCCGCAGGAGCTGCAGATGGCGTCCTCCCTCGTCGAGTCACTCGCCGCGGACTTCCGTCCCGAGCAGTTCGAGGACGACTACTCCGCAGCCGTCAAGAACCTCATCGACGCCCGTCTCGAGGACGCGGAGGCAGCCCCCTCGTCCGTCGATGACGAGGAGGGCGGCTCCCCGGGGCAGGGCGGTGAGGTCCTCGATCTGTTGACCGCTCTGCAGCGCCGCGTGGACCGGGCGCGCGGATCGTCGGCGCCGGTACCGGAGGACGCCGGGGAAACGCCCACGACGGTGCAGGACACGCCCCCCCCGACGACGAACACCGCGACGAAGAGCCCCGCGAAGAAGGCGACGGCAAAGAGGACCACGGCGAAGAAGACCACGGCGAAGACGGGCCCCGACGGAGGAACTGCGGCGGAGGAGACCGTCGCCGACGAACCCGCCCGGAGGACGACGACGCGCGCCCGCAAGTCCGCCTGATACCCCGAGGACCTCGTCGTGGACTCCACCCGGGATGCACCCGACCCCGGGTCACCGATCCACTGATCCCGGCCCGCGCGTCCCCGTCCTACGGATGGCCGCGGACGCCCGGCGCAGGAGAATGGACCGGTCGGCCTCCTCCATGAGGGACGCGCACCAGGCGCGGCTGTCGCGGCCGACGATCTTCCGACGAGAAGGCGGTACCAGAATGCCCGCTCCCACCAGGGTGGTCGCATGCTCCCGGGATGACCTTCCCCCCGGGGAGGTCATCCGCCTCGACCGACCCGAGCTGTCGGCCCCCGTCTCGGTGTTCAACGTCGACGGTGACCTGTTCGCGATCGACGACACGTGCACGCACGCCGACGAATCGCTCGCGGACGGCTGGGTCGAGGACTGCGCGGTGGAGTGCCCCCGGCACGCGTCGGCTTTCGATCTGCGGACGGGTGTCCCGGCCGGCCCGCCCGCGATGACCCCTGTTCGCACCCACCTCGTGGAGGTCGTCGACGGCGAGATCGTCGTCGAGGTCGGCACCCCCCGCAGCGTCTGAGCGGGCCTGCACGCACGCTGCGCCGAGACAACCCTGCGTGCAGGCGGCGTCACGGCCCGGACACGAGGTCGGGACACGAGGTCGGGGCACGGGTCCTCCCGGGGTGGCTCTGCACAATCACCGCACAGCCGACTGCGCACATTGCTCGCCGAGGGCCGAGGTCCATGCGACAAGATGTCACCTGTGCGCCGTCTCGACTCCATCGATGCCCGGATCCTCCTCGCTCTCGACGAGGACCCCCGGGCCACCGTGCTGGGCCTCTCGCGTCAGCTCGGGCTGGCGCGGGGCACGGTGCAGGCCCACCTCGAACGACTCGAGACCGACGGGGTCCTGCACCGCTTCTCCCGCCGGTTGGCACCCGCGGCCCTGGGCTTCTCCGTCTCGGCGTTCGTGATGATCGAGATCCACCAGGGTCAGCAGGACGACACCCTGCGCCGCCTGCAGGACACCCCCGAGGTGCTGGAGGTGCACGGCATCACCGGGGACGGGGACCTCATGTGCCGCATCGTGGCGCGCGACGCAGACGACCTCTACCGCGTGGGGCAGGGCCTGCTCTCGATTCCCGGTGTGGTCCGGACCCGGACCTCACTGGCCATGCGCGAACTCGTCCCGTACCGCATCGATCCCCTGCTGACCGGCCTCGCCGACTGAACCGCCTTCGCGCAGACCCGCCTCCCCCGCCTGCGGAAGCGCCCGGCATGTCGACGCGTCCGGCGGCGCCCGCGGGTGCGGCACAATCGGGGTGTGCTGCGCTGGCTGACCTCAGGTGAATCCCACGGTCCCGCCCTGGCGGGCATCCTCGAAGGCCTGCCCGCCGGCGTCGAGGTCGGCAGTGCCGAGATCTCCGCCGCCCTGGCCCGGCGTCGCCTCGGACACGGCCGCGGTGCGCGCATGGGCTTCGAGCAGGACGAGCTGGAGATCATCGGTGGCATCCGGCACGGCCTCACCCAGGGTGGTCCGGTGGCCCTGCGCATCGGCAACTCCGAATGGCCCCGCTGGCAGGAGGTCATGGCCGCCGACCCCGCCGACGCCGACGGCCGTCGCTACGACGAACCGGGACGCCTGCCCGCCCGTGGCCGTTCCGCTCCCCTGACCCGACCACGCCCGGGACACGCCGACCTCACGGGCATGCAGAAGTACGACTTCGACGACGCCCGACCCGTCCTCGAACGCGCCTCCGCCCGCGAGACCGCCACCCGTGTCGCCCTGGGGGAGGTCGCCCGTTCCCTCCTCACCCAGACCGTCGGTGCCGAGGTCGTCTCCCACGTCGTCTCGCTGGGCACGATCCAGGCACCCCCCGGGCTCATCCCGGCCCGCGGGCAGCGCGACGCCGTCGACGCCGACCCGGTGCGCTGCGTCGACCCGGCCACCAGCACCCGGATGGTCGCCGAGATCGACCTCGCGCACTCCGAGGGTGACACCCTCGGCGGGGTCGTCGAGGTCGTCGTCCACGACCTGCCGCCGGGTCTGGGTTCCTACGTCCACTGGGACCGTAAGCTCGACGCCCGCCTCGCCGCGGCCCTCATGGGCATCCAGGCGATCAAGGGCGTCGAGGTCGGTGACGGTTTCGAGACCGCCCGCCGCCGGGGTTCCGCCGCACATGACGAGATCGAACGCGTGGACGGGGGCGACGGTGCTGAGGGCATGATCGTGCGCCGGCGAACCGACCGCGCGGGCGGCATCGAGGGGGGTATGACCAACGGTGAGGTGCTGCGGGTGCGCGCCGCCATGAAGCCCATCTCGACCGTGCCGCGCGCCCTCGACACCGTCGACACCTCCTCCGGTGATGCGGCGCAGGCCATCGCGCAGCGTTCCGACGTGTGTGCCGTACCAGCTGCGGGGGTCGTGGCGGAGGCCATGGTGAGCCTGGTCCTGGCCGACGCCGTGCTGGAGAAGTTCGGCGGTGACACGGTGGCTCAGATCCGGGCGAACGTCGCGACCTACCTGGAGAACCTGAAGATCCGCAGCGCCGAGACCCGCTGACCCACCTGCGGTTCCCCGTACGC
>JBPBQU010000437.1:0-3750 GCA_050955085.1 Janthinobacterium lividum
TCGCCTGTCCGCTGGAGGGGTCCTCATGCGCACCACTGCTGTCGTTGCCCTGTTGAGCGTCATGGCGGTAATCACCGCCTGCTCCGACGCCGGAAACCGAGACCCGATGCCGCAGCCGACGCTGTCGAGCGAACAACACGCGACGCCGACACCGTCGATGGAGACGGTCGCGAAGTACTACGCCCGTCAGGGCAGTGGGCCCGCGGGGGCTGATGACGAACTGCTTGTGGATGAGACCGCCGAGGGGAGTCAGGAGTACGTCCTGCCTGACCTCAGCGAGTTCGAGGCTCTGGGTGTCGGGTTCACCTGTGACGTCGAAGCTGACATCCGTATCCAGATCGGTGCAGCGCAGCAACCAGGTAGCTTCGCGGGTGGGGCTGAGGGGTGCGTCGACAGCGTTGCCGCTCTGGTCACCCCCGCCTTGGATCCGGCGCGGCTACCTCACACGGTTGCCGTCTCTGCTCCTGACGGCGTCGAGGTGTCCATCGCCGTCTACGGTGTGCCGCGGCTGCAGATGGTTCCCTGACCGGATGCTCCCGTGCGGATCGTCAGCGCGCTGGTGGGCAGGCAACGGTAAACGCGAGAGTCACCTGGGTGAGGGTGCTTGCTTCAAGGTGAGGTGCGCCGCTGCCGAGCACCCTCAGCATGGAGGGCGCAGGATCCGCTGAGGTAGCCCGGTGGGCAACCGAACTGGCCGCGGAACTCGCGGCCGGTGGCCAGGACGCCTTCGCCGACGTCTATCTCGCCACCGCTGAGCGGGTGTGGCGGCGTGCTCGTCGCGCGGTGGGATCAGCGGAAGCCGACGATGCGGTGTCGCTGGTGTACCTCGAGGTGTGGAGGCTGCGGCACAAGGCGGTCGCCGTCGACGGTTCGGTCCACCCGTGGGTCCTGGCCGTCGCGGAGAACTGTTTCTCCTCCTACCGGCGGACGCGTCGACGCCACGAGGCGCGGTTGGCTCGCTGCGCCGCCCACACGGCGATCGTGTCGTCGTCGCGGATCGACTCCGCTCACGACGACCATGCGAAACAGGTAGTGGCTGCCCTTGACGCACAGGCGCAGACGGCGACGTTCTTGCAGGCGCTGGGGGAGCTTCCCGACCCGCAGCAGCACATCGCCCGACGCTGCCTGGTGGATGGAGCCACCTCCGCGGAGGTCGCGGCGGAGCTGGGCAGCAACGCCAGCACGGTGCGCGGTCAGCTGGCCCTGGCGCGTCGGGCGCTGGTGGCGGCGTTGGGCCGAACGGGTGGTGTGCCGGACACCCCTGCCGGTCGTGGACATCTCACTGATGACAGGCGCGCCGCGCCTGTTCGCGGGCGACTCACGCAGGCCGAGGCCTGATGGACCACCCGAGACGCCGCCCCGACGTTGTCCTGCTGCGGTTGGAGCACCTCATGAGCGAGATCCAGCACCACCCCGTCACCGAGCTGCACCCTGCTTCGACCTCCAGCCATCAGGCACCCGAGTCCGTGGCCGTGCGTGTGGCGCGCCGGGGGTGGCGTCGCCCGGCGGTGCTGGTCGGGGTGGCGGCCGCGACGCTGGTGGCGGTCGGCGTCGGGGCGGTGGCGTCGAGTTCTTCGGCTGATCTCGGGCAGAGCGCTTTCGCGGTCAGTCCCGCTGTCGGGGTGGCCGACGCGGTGCGGGTCCGCATCGTCGACACCTCGGCGGAGGCGAAGCAGATGACCGAGCAGTTGCACGCGCAGGGGCTGGACGTCACGGTGCAGACCATGCCCGCCGTCCGACAGGTAGTGGGTACCTGGGTGTCGGTGGGCAGCGACGGATCACCGGCGGCGGAGAACGCCTATGACGGCATCATCGCGCAGACCATGGGGTACACCAGTGATGTCGTCCTGCCGCGCGGCATCTCTGGGTTGACGTTGACGGTGGCGGTCGCCCCGAGCGCGGGGGAGGCTCCCGCGGTTCTCGGCCTGCGCAACGCTTTCGCGCCCGGTGGGGCGCTGGCATGTTCCCCGGCTCGTGGGGTGCCGGCGGAGCAGGCGGTGCAGATCCTGGAACAGGGCGGCTACACCCCGCAGACGGTGTCCTTCCCCAGCCTCGAGCCGGTGATCGCGGCGCCGGGAGACATCGCGACGATGGCCTACTACGACGACGCGTCCCCGAAGACGATTCAGCTCGTGGTCCTCGCACCGGGTGACCGGCGGGCGGCGCCTCAGCTCGCGTCCGGTTTCTCCCCCTCGCAGGCTGCGGCCGGGACCTGCTCCTGATCCGCTCGGCCCGGCACGACAGCCGATGAACCCGTGGAGTTCATCGGGATGGACCCGTACCAGCGCTCGACCACGATCGAGGTAGTCACCGGGCGGAAGACCCCACTGCTGGGTCAGCGCGAAGGCTCAGATGGTGGCGAGCAACTGGTTCATCTGGTCGATCTCGGCGTTCTGGGACATCACGATGGAGTCGGCCAGCTCCAGGGCCTGGGTGTTCTGGCCCTGCTGCTGCTCGGTCTGGGCCATCTGCACGGCGCCGGTGTGGTGCTCGATCATCATCTGCAGGAACATCCGGTCGAAGTCGGCCCCGGAGGCGCCACCCAGCTCGGTCGTCTGGGCCTGGCTCATCATCCCGGGCATCTGCGCGTCATCGGTGGCGGAGTGGTCCATGCCCGGCATGGAGGGGTCCTCAGCCGTGCCCGGGTCACCCCATGCACTCAGCCATGAGGTCATCTCGTCGATCTCGGGCTGCTGAACCGCTGCGATCGTCGTGGCGAGGTCCTTGACCTGTGTGTCGGCGGCCCGGGTGACCGCCATCTCGGCCATCTCGATGGCGCCCTGGTGATGGACGAGCATCAGCTGCGCGAACATCACGTCGTGGTCGTTGTGCTCGGCCTCGACGGGGGCGCTGGTCGTCGGGTTCGAGGACGTCGAGGTCGAAGACGTCGAGGAATGGTTCATCGAGGCGCTGTCACCGCCGCCGCAGGCAGCGAGGGTCAGGAAAAGGGCAGTGGCAGCGCCCAGGGCGCCGACGTGGGTTGCAGTACGCATGGAATCTCCTGGTGGGATGTGGGTAGGCACGACGACGTCGCGTTCGAACGCCATGGCTCGAGACACGAGGGGACGTCGACCTAGACCCGGATCACACCCAGGGACACCCGTGGCCAGTGCCATGCCGGGGGTCCGCGCCACGGCGTGATGACCTCGAGGGTCGCGAACCACGGTCGGGAAAGCCAGGGAGAGCAACGCAGGGCCCGGGCGGCGGCCCACGCCACCAAGACCAGCAGGAGAGCGATTCCGGCGCTCAGGAAGAGCACGCAATCACCCTTGGCGACGTGGTGGTCGTGCAGCGAGGTCTGCGCGTGAGCGATGGACGTCGTGGCCGACCCGATGTGTTCCATGACCTCGACCGCCGCCGGAACGGGGTCGGTTCCACCGTGAGCAGCGGCGTGGTGGTGCCGGCCGACCACCGCAGCGACCACATGCATCGCGCACAGGCCGAGGACCAGAGCGACGACCAGCAGCACGCGGAGCAGGGCCGTGGCCCTCCCGGCCTGCGTACTGGCATCGACGTTCACGTCCTCACCGTAACCCCCTGGGGGTATACCGGCCGGACGTGTATCGCCGTCACCCCGCCTGATGATCGCGCCCGGCTCGCGCCGAACCACCGCTCCGGTGCAGCGGTGTCGGCGTCACGGACGTCGTGCGCGGTTGCGCGCTGGACCAGCTTGGTAGCGGTACAGCCATGCTTCGCCCAGTGACTGCGCGATGGACAAGCCGAGGACGACGGCCATCGTCTTCCAGACCC
>JBPBQU010000438.1:0-3746 GCA_050955085.1 Janthinobacterium lividum
GATCTGCCGGGTGGGCGTCGCCTCGTCGCGCAGGTCTGGAAGGCGCAGGTCGGGCGCGTCCCCCTGCTCATGCTGGATTCCGACGTCGAGGACAACGACCACGCCGCGCGCGGGGTCACCGATCGGCTGTACGGCGGCGGGGGTGAGCACCGGCTGCAGCAGGAACTGCTCTGCGGTGTCGGCGGGGTGCGCGCACTGCGCCTGTGGTCCCGGCTGACCGGTGCGCCCGAACCGGAGGTATACCACACGAACGAAGGACATGCGGGTTTCGCCGGGGTCGAGCGAATCCGGGAACACGTTGCGCGCGGGCTGACCTTCGAGGAATCGCTGGAGGCGGTGCGTGCCGCCACGGTGTTCACGACGCATACGCCCGTCCCGGCCGGGATCGACCGGTTCGGCCGCGACCAGATCGAACTCTACTTCGGCCCGGACAACCCGTTGGGCGCAGTTCCGCTCGAGCGCATCCTGGCGCTCGGCGCGGAGGACTACGAGGGCGGTGACCCCGGGGTCTTCAACATGGCCGTCATGGGGTTGCGCCTCGCGCAGCGGGCCAACGGTGTCTCGCAACTGCACGGGGCGGTGAGCCGTGGGATGTTCGACGGACTCTGGCCGGGGTTCGATTCACCCGAGGTGCCGATCAGTTCCATCACCAACGGGGTCCACGCGCCGACGTGGGTCGCTCCCGAGGTGCTCGCGCTGGGCGAGGACTACATCGGGGAGGACTTCCGCCGTCAGGGACGCGGTTTCGAGAAGGTCGAGCAAATCCCCGACGAGGAGATCTGGCGCACCCGGCGGGTCCTGCGCGGTCGGCTCGTCGACGACGCGCGACGTCGTCTGAAGGCGTCGTGGTTGCAGCGCGGGGCGAGCGAGGCGGAATTGTCCTGGACGCGGGACGTCCTGGACCCGGACGTCCTCACGATCGGGTTCGCCCGCCGTGTCCCGACGTACAAACGCCTCACCCTCATGCTGCGCGACCCCGGGCGACTCAAGGCCATGTTGCTCGACCCCCAGCGCCCCGTCCAGCTCGTCATCGCCGGGAAATCGCACCCCGCCGACGAGACGGGGAAACGGCTCATCCAGCAGATGGTGCGTTTCGCCGACGACCCGGTGCTTCGGCACCGCATCGTGTTCCTGCCCAACTACGACATCTCCATGGCCCTGCAGCTCTACCCCGGTTGTGACGTCTGGCTGAACAACCCGCTGCGGCCGTTCGAGGCCTGCGGTACGTCGGGGATGAAGGCGGCGTTGAACGGCGGGCTGAACCTCTCGATCCTCGACGGGTGGTGGGACGAGTGGTACGACGGCGGGAACGGTTGGGCCATCCCCACCGCCGACGGGGTGGACGACGCCGAGCATCGCGACGACCTCGAGGCCTCCGCGCTCTACGACCTCATCGAGAACTCGGTGGCGGCGCGGTTCTACGACCGCGACGAACGCGGGCTCCCCACCCGCTGGCTCGAGATGGTTCGTCACACCCTGGCGACGCTGGGACCGAAGGTTCTCGCCAGCCGGATGGTCACCGACTACGTCGAACAGCTCTACGTCCCGGCCGCGAAGGCCGGCCGCACTGCCGGTGCGGCCGAGGCCGCGGGGGCGCGCGATCTCGCCCGGTGGAAGGCGAGCGTGCGTGCGGCCTGGCCGCTCGTGCGCGTCGAGCACGTGGAGTCCTCGGGAGTGGGGGACTCGGCGCAGATCGGTGACACCGTGCGGGTGCGGGGTTTCGTGACCCTGGGATCGCTCGACCCCGACGACGTCGTGGTCCAGGTGGTCCACGGCCGGGTCGACGATTCCGACGAACTGTGGCCGTCGGGGACGGTGTCGTTGCACCACGCCGAAGGTCTCGGTGACGGCCGGCACCGCTTCGAGGGGGAGTTCGTCCTGGGTCAGACCGGTCCGTTCGGCTACACCGTCCGGATCCTGCCGAAGCACGAAGGTCTCGCGACGAGTGCTGAGCTCGGCCTCGTCGCCAACGCCTAGAGCGGGGTTTCCAGGCGTCGGGCGCGGTTTGGAGGAGTCGAGCGGTTTCTAGAAGTCGGGCGGGGACGAGGTCGTCGGTGACGACGGGCGGTGGTCAGGTCCGGCCTCGAGGAGTCGATAGAGGAGGGACGTGATCGACTCCGATCAGCTTGGATCAGCTCGGATCAGCTCGGACCGGGGACGGGGTGGAAGTGGACGCCAGCAGGACACCGCTCGCGACGCGGACGGGTTCCACGTCGTGATCGCGGCCGAATCCCTGCACGAGCAGGGGGTGCGGACCACGGCGGTGCTGGAGTCGATGCTCGTCGGCTACCTCAGTATGGACGCGGACTGGCGCATCACCTACGTCAACGCCGAAGCCGAACGGGTGGCGGGAAGTACCCGGGAGGAACTCCTCGGTCATTCGTTCTGGGAAGTCTTCCCCGCCACCGTCGACTCGGTGTTCGAGGCCAGTTACCGTCGCGCCCGCAGCGAACGCGTCGACGCCGTCTTCGACGCCTACTACCCTCCACCGCTCGACGTATGGGTGCAGGTCCGGGCCACCCCGGAGGGCGAGGGGTTGGCGTTGTATTTCGTCGACATCACCGCCCGACAACGCGCTTACCAGGCCCGAGACCTCGCCGCCCGGCAACTGCAGCGCATCGCCCAGTTCACCCTGGCCCTGGGGCGGGTGCAGAGCATCGAAGACCTCGTGCACACCGTCGCCGAGGACGGCCTGCTCGAACTGGGGTGCAACGGCGGTTCGGTCGCCATCATCGACCCCGACGACGAGCAGACCCTGCTGTCCCACCTCACCTCCAGCTACGGACGCGACTCACAGGTCGAGTACGGGCGGCTACCGCTGTCGGTGGACCTGCCGGTCGCGAGGGCGGCACGAACCGGTCGAAGCGTGCTGCTGAACGATCGCGCCGCCTGTCTGGCGTTCTCCCCGTTGATGGAAGGGGTGCTCTCCATCACCGGTTCGCAGGCCTTTGCCTGCCTGCCGCTGCACGCCGGCGAGCACGTCATCGGCGTGGTCACCGCCGGTTGGGACACAGCCCAGCTCTTCGACGTCGACCAGCTGATCGTGCTGAACACCTTCGCTGCGCAGGTCGCCCAGGCATTGCAACGCCTGCGGGCCCTGAACGCGGAACGAGCTGCTGCCCGCAAGGTGGCGGGGATGTCGGAGGCGCTGCAACGCTCCCTGCTGACCGAACTCCCCGAACCCGACCACCTGGAACTGGTCGCCCGCTACGTCGCGGCCACCGACGAGAACCAGGTCGGTGGTGACTGGTACGACGCGTTCATGGTCCGTGACGGCTCCACCTGCATCGTCGTCGGTGACGTCACCGGCCACGACCAGAGCGCCGCGGTGCAGATGGCGCAGGTGCGCAACGTCCTGCGCGGGGTGGCCCACGCCATGATGGAACCGCCCGCGACGATCCTGCAGTCCCTGGACCGGGCGATGCACGATCTCGCCACCGGCGCGCTGGCCACCACCGTCCTGGCGAAGATCGAGCAGGGGCCGGAGGACGCTGCGCTCGGACTGCGGACCCTGAGGTGGTCCAACGCCGGACACCTGCCGCCCTTGTTGCTGCACCCCGACGGTCGTGCCGAACTCCTGGAGCGTCCCAGCGACCTGATGCTCGGTCTGGGGGTGGACACGGACCGCCACGACCACACTCACCACGTGCAGCCCTCCTCCACGGTGCTGTTCTACACCGACGGTTTGGTCGAACGCCGTGGGGAACACCTCGACGACGGGTTGCGCCGCCTCGTCGAGATTGCCA
>JBPBQU010000439.1:0-3698 GCA_050955085.1 Janthinobacterium lividum
CGGGCACGACCTCGTCGCGGTTCTTCAGCCTCCCCCGGACCTCGGCCGTGGCACGTTCCCCGCGCATGTCACGCGTGACGTCCTGCCAGACCTCCATCGACCACGGGGCGAGTTGCAGGGCGAGCTCTGCGGGATCGCGGGGACCGTCACCATGCGGACCGAAGGTCACCACGCACAAGGTGTCCAGGTCGTTGGGGACATCGACGCGGAGATCCTTGGGCGGGGTCGGTCCCCCGTCCTGCAGGGGCGAACGGGGGAGCTCAGCGGTCGCCACCAGGGCAGGCGCCGCGGGCCACAAACCCGTCAGACCCGCGTAGACGAGCCCCACCAGGCCGACCGCGTCGGCACGGTTGGCGAGCGTGGTGGCCCGCACCGGCGAGACCGCCGGCGGGTCGTCCTCCAGTGCCGCCTCGAGGCCGATGCCCAGGACGCGCACCACGCCGTCGAGTCCCAGCACCACGCTGTCCGGGGTGAGTCGCGTGTGGTGCAGGCCGCGCCGGGCAGCGGCCTCGAGGGCGCCGGCCGACTCACCGACCAGGGCGCGCACCGCCGGAACCGGTAGCGGTCCCGCTCGCAGCAGTTCCGTCAGGGAACGGCCGTCGACGTCCTCGACGACGGCGAACACGGTGGCGACCCCACCGGGGAGGTCGGCGCCCCTGAGATCGGTACCCGCATCGAGCACTCGCGGCACATGGACGTCGGTGAGTGTCGCGGCGCGGCGGGCGGCGTCGAGGAACTCATTCGCGCGGGAGTCGTCGGCCCGCAGGGTGCGGACCCGCACCCACCGGTCCAGCGTCGTGTCCCGGGCGCGGAACTCGCGGGTGCCGGGGCCGCTCGAGAGCTCCCGGTCGAGGACGTAGCGATCCGCGACGCGTCCGTCGTCCACGCTGCGACCGGCGCCGTCCAGTTCTGCCCCCAGAGATCGTGCACACGAGGTGTGCGTCGTCCTGCACCCACGCTCGCGGGCCGCTCACCATGCTAGGAGCGGTCGGCTCGGGGTACGTCATCGGAGGCGGCCGTCAGCGGGTCTTGCGATGGCCCGGGCCGGGGCGGTAGCTCGTCGGCGGCGGTTCGCGCCTCAGCCCGAACTCCGGGGGGCACCGTCATGGCACGGGGCGAGACCGGCGAGGTGGATGTCGAGGTGGCGTTCCCACGCCATCGCCGAGATGTCCTGTTCGATCTCGATGAGGGCGTGCAAGGCCCTCAGCAACGTCAGGAGGTCGGCCACCGTGGTGTCCGGTGCGATCCGTCCGTGTTCCGTCGCCCGGCGCAGCAACTCTGCCAGGGCGGCGGCGATCGCGGCCGACGGTGACGGAGGCGCGTCCCGCCCCAGGACGGACACCACGCCGCGCTGCCGGGCGAAGCAGTGTCCGCTGGCGCGGAGGAACTCCTCGAGGCCCTCTCCGTCCTCCCGTGCCAGTGCCCGGTCCGCTGCGGCGAGGAGCTGGACGCGGACGTCCTGCGTGAGTTGCTCCACCAGGGCCTGCTTGGTGGGGAAGCGGCGATACATCGTGCCGATCCCCACCCCGGCCCGGGCCGCGATCTCGTCCATGCTGACGCCGACACCGTGCGCCGAGATGAGTTCCGCTGCCGCCTGCAGGATCCGCTGCCGGTTGCGCTCGGCGTCGCGACGCAACCCGCGGCAGGGCGCCGAGACGTCCCCCACCGCGGGTTGTCGGGCACTGTTCGTGGTCACGGCGCCGTTGCCGAGGATCGCCTACTCCGATTCGTCGCCGATGAGGGTCCCGCCCGCGACCATCCCGAGTTCCGCATGACGGAACTCCTCGTGGCCGGTGGTGGCGTCGGTCCCGGCCTTGCGCAGGGACGGGATCAACAGCGTCGCCACCACCGCGAGAACGGTGGCTCCCCCGAGCATGATGAAGCCGTTGGTGTATCCGGACTCACGGGGCAGACCGCTCGGGGCGGCTCCCGCCGTCACGACGCTGGCCATCAGGGCCGCGCCGATCGATCCGCCGATGGTGCGGATGTTGGCGTTCATACCGCTCGCCACACCCGTCTGCTCGGGTGGGACGGCGCTGACGATCAGGCTGGACATCGCGGCGAACACCAGGCCGAAACCCACACCCATGATCCCGGTCGCCAGGTAGAGCTCCCACTTCTCGTCATGGGCGAACGCGAACAGGACGAAGGGCACCACGGCGATGATGACGCCGATCAGCACGGTCACCTTGGCACCGAGTCGGGCCGCGATGGGGCCGGAGGCGATGCCGACGATGAACATCGTCACGCTGGAGGGCAGCAGGATGAGCCCGGACTCGGTGATGCTGGCCCCGAACCCGTACCCGGCGGCCGACGGGGTCTGCAGGAACTGGGGAAGGAACCCGAACGTCGCGTACATGCCGACGCCGACCAGCAGGGCCACGAGGTTGGTCGTCCACACCGCGGGGAGCCGCATCATCGTCATGTCGATCAGCGGCGACGCGGACCGCGACTCCACGAGCACCCAGGTGACGCCCAGCACGACCGCGGCAGCGAGCAGCCCGAGAACCTTGCCCGAGGTCCAACCCCACGACGGCGCCTGGCTCATGGCGAGCAACAGGCAGACCAGCCAGGCGGACAGCAGCAGGGCCGGCAGGATGCTGATGCGGTTCGCCGTTCTGACCGGGGACTCCGGTACGAACACGACAGTGGCGATCCCGGCCAGCACGACCATGATCAGGGGAACCCAGAACAGCCAGTGGTAGTCCAGCAGGTCCACGATCGGGCCGGCCAGGACCAGGCCGAGGCCCGAGCCCACGGCCGTCAGCGCGGCCAGCGTGCCGATGGCACCGGACACCTTCTTGGCGGGGAACTCGTCTCGGACGATGCCGAACGCCAACGGCAGGACACCACCGCCGATGCCCTGGATCACCCGGGCGACGATCATCACGCCGATGCTGGTGGCCAGCGCGGCCAGGACCGAGCCCACGGCGAGCGCCGCCAGGGTGACGAGCAGCATCCGCTCCTTACCGACTGCGTCGCCGATACGGCCCATGATGGGCGTGAAGATCGAGGCGGAGAGCAGGTAGGCCGTGAGCACCCAGGTGACCGTCGCCTGATCGGTGTGCAGATCCTGCTGGATCGTGGTGAGCACCGGGGTGACGAGCGACTGCAGCAGTGCGTACGCGGCGACCGCGAGCGCGAGGACGGCGAACGTCACCTGATGGTGCGAACGGCGGGTTGCGGATGACATCGAGCCTCTTCTCGGGCGGACGGTCCGCTCCTCGTTTTCACGGTAACCGAAGCGGAACCACCGTTCCCCTTTTCCTGGGTCGGTGGGGTGATTCATCACCCGGGTGGCCCTTCGGGTGGCCAGAGCCCGCGCTCCACCGCTCAGAGGGCGGGCACCGCTGCGGGGAGTTGAACGCGCGCGCGTCCCTGCTGCGACCGACGATGTGCCCATGGCCTCCACCTACCCCCGCCGCGGCAGCGGTCTCCTGCCCGGTCTTCTCGCCGGTGCCGTCGGGACCACCGTGCTGAACGCCGTCACCTACGCGGACATGGCCTGGCGCGGTCGCGATGCCAGCTCCATGCCCGCGGACGTCGTCGAGGCGCTCGCCGGCCGCCTCGATGTGTCCATCGGCGGCTCCAGATCACAACGCTCGAATCGGCTGACCGCCCTCGGCGCACTCTCGGGGGCCGCAGCCGGGGTGGGCGTCGGTGCGGCCTTCGGGCTGGCGCGTCGGGCCGGTGTCCGG
>JBPBQU010000440.1:0-3611 GCA_050955085.1 Janthinobacterium lividum
TGGTTGATCACCTGACACGCGCCGCGTCCCGCGGCGAGGAGCAGATCGGTGACGTCGATCGCGCCGTGCCGCTGCTGGCGCTCGCGCAGCTGCCCCAGGGAGTGCTCCCGCACCGCCCGGACGGCGGTGGGCGCGGGGAGCACAGGCATCGCCCCCGCCCCTCCCGCGACCAGGCTCAGCGTCCTGAGGTCGTGGTAGGGCACGATCGGCGGTTCCCCCGCCTCGGGCGAGCGCACGATCACCTGGAAGGGGTGCAGGGCGGCCCAGCGGATCACCGGGAAGATCACCACTCGCGCGGCCGCCGGGGCCGCGTCCCGCAGCTGCCGGGTGCCCAGCGGCAGCCCTCGGTAGTCGTCGCGGACGGGCTGGGAGACCAGCAGGTCCACCTGAGCCAGCAACCGTTGCAGATGGGTTAGATCGTCCGTGACCAGCTCGTGGGCGGGCGGGACCCGCACGGTGCGCACCCCGCTGCCCGCAGCTGACAACAACACCCGCACCGACTCGGCCTGGCAGTTGCCGTGCACGAGGACGAGTGGCCTGCCGTCCTCGGGTGGGAGGGGGTGGATCCCGTAGAAGATCCCGTAGTGCTCCCGGCGGGACTGATCCTTCCGGGAGTCGGTCACCTCGCGAGAGTAAAGGGCGAAGCGGCCGTTCAGCGCACCGGGATAGCTTTCCCGACGCCCGGCGTGCTTCCATCGGTCGGTGTCCGCTGCGCCCATCTTGTCCCGTCATTCCTCCACCCCTCGCCGGCGGCGCGGCGCGGAGGGGTTCGGCCACGTCGGTGGACGGCTGCGGATCGCGGTGATCGGTCCGGCGGTCAACCCGGTCCGGGAGCCCTACGCGGGAGGGCTGGAGTCCTTCGTCGGCAACCTCACGGCCGGGTTGCGGGCCCGCGGTCACGAGGTGTTCCTCTTCGCCGCCGCCGGTTCCACCGACGCCGAGACGGAGTTCACCTTCCCGGCCGGTGGCTGGCAGGCGAGTCAGTTGGCCGAGCAGGACACCTCGATGCCCGCGCGCGCCTTCATGGCCGAGCACCACGCGCACCTGCAGGTCATGACGGCGCTGCGTACGCAGTACGCGGACCGGATCGACATCGTCCACAACAACTCCCTGCACTATCTGCCCCTCTCGCTCGCGGACACGTTGCCGGTCCCCGTCCTCACGACGTTGCACACACCCCCCACACCCTGGCTGGAATCAGCCCTCGCACCCGGTGCGGCGGCCTCGCGGTTCACCTGCGTGAGTCGCTCCACGGCGCGGCAGTGGGCGCACGTCCTGCCCGGTTGCCCGGTCGTTCCCAACGGCGTCTCACCGGAGCAGTGGCCGCTGGGACCAGGTGGTCCCGACCTGCTCTGGTACGGCCGGATGACCGCCGAGAAGGCACCCCACCTCGCGGTGCGGGCGGCGGCGCTCGCCGATCGATCGATCGACCTCGCGGGTCCCGTGAGCGATCCGCACTACTTCCACCAGGTCGTGGAACCCCTGTTGGGAGAACGCGTCCGCTACCTCGGGCACCTGAGCGGAACGAAACTCGCCCGCGTCGTCGGCCACGCCGCCGCGGTGCTCGTCACGCCTGTCTGGGACGAACCCTTCGGCCTGGTCATCGCCGAGGCCGCGATGTGCGGAACCCCGGTGGTGGCCTTCGACCGGGGTGGTGTCGCGGAAACTCTCGAACCCGACGCGTCGAACCCTGTCGGCCGTGTCGTGGCCGCGGGTGACGTCGAGGCGATGGCCGCGGCCGTCGACGACGTGCGTGAGTTCGACCGCGCCTGCGTGCGCCGGGAGGCACGGCGCAGATTGTCCTTCGACCGGGTCGTGGACCGCTACGAAACCGCCTACCGACGGCTCGCGGTGGACAGCGCCCAGGTGGACGAGGCCGCGTCGTAGGTCACGAGACCCCGACTCCGGAACTCCTCCAACCATCCCTGCATGGGAAACCATCCCCACCGGCGGTGGAAGGTGGCTGCATTGCGCAGCACGGCCTCGAGGTGCTGCACGGGCGGGTTCTGCGTCGGATGGTGCTGGTGGAACGCGTCGGCGCCACCGACCCAGAACATCGTGCCGCCGGCGGCGTCCAGCACCGCAGCCAGGTCGGTGTCCTCCGCGCCGTAGCCCGTGAACTCCTCGCAGAACCCGCCGAGCGCGATCCAGTCGAGGGCGGTGACGGCGAAGGAGAGCGACCAGAACAGCCAGCGCTGGTCCGCCGAGGCGCGCAGGAGTTCTCCCGGTGCGGGCGCGGGCCGCGCGGGGTGCGGCCGGGCGAGCGAGGGCAGCTGCTCGAACGGGTAGTCGAGACGGCCGGGGGCTCGCTCGGGCAGGTAGTGCACAGCGCCGCTGAGCAGCACGGGGGCGGGCGCCTCCCGCACCTGACGCTGCCCGGCAGCCCACCGGTAGGCCGCGAGGGTCGCGGGGGCGGGGATGCAGTCCACGTCGAGCAGGACGAGCAGGTCGGCCCCGAGGTCGAGAGCCGTGGCCGCGGCGAGATTGCGGGCCCGGGCGAGCGGGAGCTCGCCGTCGGGTGGGACCGCGACGTCGATCACGACGGTCCTTGTCGGCGAGGACCGCTGGTCGAACTGCGCCACCACGTCGTGCACGAGCGGGTCGCCCATGGCGGCGACGACGTGAAAGGTCGGAGCGGACGTGCTGCGACGCAACCCTTCCAGCTGACCCCGCAGGTGCTCGTGGCGGCCGGCGGCGATGGTGAGCAGTGCGGTCCCGTTCACCGGCGTTCCCCGGCGAACCCGTCCAGCAGGCGCGCGGCCCGCCGGGCCCCGTCACCGGGCGACCAACGCGCCCAGGGTCCACCACCGACGCGGCGGGCCCGCTCGAGCAGATCGGGCCACCCGGTAGCGGCGGGCCACCCGTCCAACGCGACGATCCCCTCCTTGCGCAACAACTCCACCCGGCGCAGCTGCTCGTCGAACGGCCGCTGCTGGGCCACGACGACGGCCGGGCGACGGGCGGCGGCGACCTCGGCCACCGCGTTGTGACCGCCGTGCACCACCACCACCTCGGCGTCCTCCAGCGCGTCCCACACGTCGTCGTCCCCCGCGCTCGCGTCCTCGTCCCCCGTGCTCGTGCTGGGTCCGGGGATGCGGTAGACCCATCGCCAGCCCGGGGTGGCCGCCCGCGCGGCGGCCAGCTGGGCCTCGTCCAGGTCGCTGCCCCCACTGCCCCACAGGACGAGGACGGAGCCGGACCGGGCGCGCTCGGCGCGGACCCGGCCGTCGAACCTGGAGAACGCCCCGACGTGCTCGACGGGGACCCCATCCGCACCGGGTCGGTGGGGTGCACCGGGCCAGGGTGCGATGAGGGCCCGGGCCACGTCCCGCCCGAGGCGGTGGGCGGGGTCGTCACGGTCACCGAGCATCGCGCAGACGACGACCGGGACCCCGCACAACCGGGCCAGCAACGTGACCTCGACGGACACGTCGACCACCATCAGTGTGGGCTGCGCCCGCTCGATCCAGGCGGCCACGGCGCTCATCCGAGAGCGCAACCCGCGATGCCCGACCGGCACCCAGTGCAGGCGCCCGCCCGCGGTCGCGCTCACCTCGTCCAGCGGGGGCGCGTCGTCGCGGTCGAGGACGACCCAGTCACCGGGCCAGCCC
>JBPBQU010000441.1:0-3590 GCA_050955085.1 Janthinobacterium lividum
GAAGGTGTTGAGGTGCAGCGGGCAGACCACGAGCCGTTCGTCGATCAACCCGTCCGCGAGCGGACCACCCGCGTGCGGGCACCGCGCCTGCACGGCGTTGACCTTGCCGCTGCGATGGCGGAACACCGCGATCTGTTCACCATCCACCACGTAGGCGCGCCCCTCACCGAAAGGGATGTCCTCCACCGGACACACCCGGTGTCGCGTTCCGGTGCCGGTGGTGATGCTGTCGGTGGAGGTGCTCATGGGGGTGCTCATCCGGCGACCTCCGAGACGGCCGGGGTGGCGTCGGAGTTCGCGTGCACCGCGCTCACCGACCCACCCGGAGCACCCGCCGGGCGCAGCGGGACCAGGGGGAGGTCGACGAGGGGCAGGGAGGAACGGAACTGCCCCGGAGTGACGGGCTCCTCCCCCTCCCTCCAGGGGTCACGGTAGGCGTCCACGGCCTGCTGGATCCGCTCGTCCAACCCCGCCGCCAACCCGTCGCTGTCCTCGACGAGCACGGCGCGAACCCGTTCCAGACCCAGGCGGGGCACGAACTCGTAGGTGCGTTCCAGCCAGTTTCCCCACTCGCGGTAGAACTGCATGAACCGCCCCGTCAGCGTCATGACCTCGGCGGGGGAGTCGACCGTGGCGAGCAGGTCGCCCTTGCGCACCGACGCACCGGCGGCCCCACCGACGTAGATCTCCCACTTCCCCGCGCCGATGGCGACGACCCCGATGTCCTTCACGTACGCCTCGGCGCAGTTCCGCGGACATCCGACGACTCCGAGTTTCAACTTCGCGGGGGTCTCGATGCCCTGGAAGCGGGTCTCGATGTCGATCCCCAGCTGGGTCGAGTTACCGAGCCCGAAACGGCAGAAGTCCGTCCCCACACAGGTCTTGACCGTACGGAAACTCTTGCCGTACGCGTACCCGGACGGCATCCCGAGGTCGGCCCACACCTTGGGGAGATCCTCCTTCTTGATCCCCAGCAGGTCGATGCGCTGACCACCGGTGACCTTGATCATGCCGACGTCGTACTTGTCCGCCACGTCGGCGATCGTGCGCAGCTGATCGGGGGTCGTGACCCCACCCTTCATCTGCGGCACCACCGAGAACGTGCCGTCACGCTGGATGTTGGCGTGGACCCGGTCGTTGATGAAGCGCCCGTCGCGCTCGTCCTGGTCCAGTCCCTCGGGCCACATCATGCGCAGCAACGACGTGAGACCCATCTTGGACTTCGCGTCCTCGGTCCCCCCGGGGGCCAGTTCGCGAAACACCGCCGAGACGGACTTCAACCGGCGCTCGCGGATGGCCGCCATGAGTGCCGGTTTGGTCATCGGCACCCCCGGTACGTACCAGTTCGCGGACTCGTCGACCGTGAGATCACCGCCGACGGCCCACTGGGTGATCTGCTCGACCAGCGTCTTGCAGGAACCGCATCCCTTGCCCGCCCGCGTCCTGGTCATGACCGCACCGAGCGAGGTGGCGCCGTCGGTGACCGCGTCGACGATCGCGGCCTTGCTCACACCGTTGCAGTTGCAGACCTGCGCGTCGTCGGAGAGTTCCGCCACGCCGACCTCGTCCCCCGGGGAACCGAGGTCGAAGAGCAACGACATCCGTTCCGCGGGCAGCGGCAGGGCCTGGTCGAAGGCCTCCGAGAGAAACGCCGTCTTGCGCACGTCGCCGAGCAACGTCGCACCCACGAGTCGATCGTCACGCACGACGACGTTGAGGTAGACACCGCGGTGGGGTTCGGAGAACACGACGAACTCGTCGCCGTCACGCTCGGGGCCGGCGAGCCCCATCGCGACCAGGTCGACCCCCGCGACCTTCAGCTTGGTCGAGGTGCGGGTCCCGTGGTACTCCGCGTCCGGCCGGGTCCCGGTCAGGTGGTCGGCCAGGACCCCGGCCTGCTCCCACAACGGAGCCACCAACCCGTAGGTCTGACCACGGTGCTGTACGCATTCACCGACGGCGTACACGGCGTCCGCGAGACCCTCCTCCCCGTCCTCGCCCGAACTGCAGCGCATCCGGTCGTCCACGACGATGCCCCGCTGGACGTCCAGACCCGAACGGAGCGCGACCTCGACGTTGGGACGGATGCCGGCCGCGATCACCACGAGGTCGGCGTCGAGCACCGACCCGTCGGGGAGTTCCACCCCGGTGACCCGTTCGGTGCCGCGCAGACCCTTGGTACGCACCCCCGTGTGCACGCGGATCCCGAGTTCCTCGATCTTGCGGCGCAGCACCCGCCCGGCCTCCGGGCCCAGCTGCTGGTTCATGAGATGGCCGGGGGAGTGCACGAGGTCCACCTCGACCCCGTGGGTGGCGAGCCCGTGCGCGGCCTCCAGTCCCAGCAATCCACCGCCGATCACGACGGCCTTGCGGTGGACCTTCGCGGAGTTCAACAAGGACCGGGCGTCGTCCAGGGTGCGGAACCCGAACACCCCTTCCAGCATCGATCCGTCGCTACGGTGCATACCCTCCATCGCGGGGAAGAAGGGTGAGGACCCGGTGGCGATGAGCAGCACGTCGTAGGGCGTCGCCCCACCGTCGGCGTCGTGCACGACCTTGGCGAACCGGTCGACACGCTCGACGCGCACCCCGGCCCGCAGGTCGATGCCGTTCTCCCGGTACCAGGGCAGGGAGTTGAGGAAGATGCCTTCCTCCTCCTCCGCACCCGACAGCACGTGCGACAACATGATCCGGTTGTAGTTGCCGTACGGTTCGTCGCCGAACATCGTGATCTCGAACTGGTCCTGGCCACCGCGTTCGAGAAGTTCCTCGACGGCGCGGGCGCCCGCCATCCCGTTGCCGACGACGACGAGGCGACGGCGGGCGCTGCGTTGGGTGGGGAGGTGGACGGTGTCGGTGAGTGTCACGGGTTCAGACCTCCACAAGACCCAGGTCGAGCACGACGAAACCGCTCACACCTTCTGGTGCCGCGATGCGCAGTTCGATCGTGGACGGGGCCTCCACGTCCTCCACGATGCGCAGCGGGACGTGGGTGGCACCCTTGGCCGCGATGGGGAACCAGCGCATGGCGACCCCGTCGCGCAGCAGCACGGCGCTCACCATCTCGTCGCAGGAGTTGCCCCCACGGAAGTACACGGCCTGCGCGCGCACGCCGTCGGGGACGGTGTATCCGTCGAGGCCGGCTAGTGGCACCGGCTTCTCCAACCCGGCTCCGATGAACGGGTGGACGCCCTGCAGGAAGCGGGAAGTGGTCATGGCGGGTCTCCTGGATCTGACGGTTCGGGGCGGTGCGGGGTGGATCGGCCGGGGTTTTTCAGCCCGGTCCTCAGATGCTGGTGCCGGCGAACCGGGTGGCCCGGCCCCGCACGTAGACCGCCCAGGTGACGACGGCGCAGACGGCGTAGAAGGCGATGAACACGATGAGCGCGGGGACGAGCGAACCGTGGTCGGTGAGGGAGTTCGCGAACACCCGGGGCACGATGAACCCACCATAGGCGCCGATACCCGCCGCGATGCCGATACAGGCCGCAGCCTTCCGCTTGGCCATGGTCAACGCGACCGGGTCCGCGAGATCGACCCCGGCGCGGAAGATCGCCGGGATCATCCGGTAGGTGGAGCCGTTGCCGACC
>JBPBQU010000442.1:0-3447 GCA_050955085.1 Janthinobacterium lividum
GGATTCCGCGGAGTTCGCGCGCCTCCGGCCCTCGAAGGTGAAGGGGCGGGTCACGACGCCGATCGTCAGCGCGCCCAGCGATCGGGCGATGCGGGCCACGACGGGCGCCCCACCGGTACCGGTACCACCTCCCTCGCCGGCCGTGACGAAGACCATGTCGGCGCCCTTGATCACTTCTTCGATCTCGTCGGCGTGGTCCTCGGCCGCCTTGCGGCCGACCTCAGGATCGGCACCGGCGCCGAGCCCGCGCGTGAGCTCGCGACCGACGTCGAGTTTCACGTCGGCGTCGCTCATGAGGAGGGCCTGCGCATCGGTGTTGACGGCGATGAACTCGACGCCCTTGAGGCCGACATCGATCATCCGGTTGACCGCGTTCACACCCCCGCCGCCGACGCCGACGACCTTGATGACCGCTAGGTAATTCTGCGGAGCTGCCACGTGGAGTGCCTCTCGCCTCTTTCGCCGATGTCTCACTGTCCGATGTCGCCACCGGTGATGGCCGAACGCTTACCCTCAAGTAGAGGGTTAACGTTATGTCACGTTCTGCTGATTGGTGACCGTAGGGAGCCATGGGGGTGAATCGCAACCGAAGCCACGGCGTGTCGCGCGAACACCTCGATCAGAGTGCTAGGCGATACTGAACGTGACTGAGACATTGCAGCGGGTAACCCTCAACCTCTAGAAGATCACTGTCGGGTGGCTGGTACGTCCGGTGCCGAGACGTCGATCACTGCTGCCGTCCGCGCCGTCGGATCGGCCAGCATCCGGAGCAACACCTCGGCCTTGCGCTCGGGCCGGGCACTGTCACCCCAGACCACGAGCTGACCGGTGGCCATCCGCAACGTGACCGCGTCCGGGCTGGTCGCCATGATGGAGAGGACCTGTAGGCGGACATCGTGGGACAGCGTCGCGTTGACGTCCAGAGCCGCCCTCAGGGCCGCGGGGCCGGCCAGCGCCACGTCCACACTCACCAGCGGGACACCGGGGGGTGACGCGTCCTCGTGCACCAGGATGCGGCCGGTCTCGTCCACGAGATCCACCCCACCGGTGATCGAGGGGACCGCCGCCACGGCCTCGCGCTCGTGCACCTCGACCAGGAGCGTCGAGGGCCAGGACCGGGTGACCTCCACGGACTGCACGAGAGGCAGCCCTCCCACCTGCTCCGCGAGACGGCCGGTGTTCACCCCGGCCATGGCGGAACCCTGGGCGCCCTCCACGAGAGAGCGCACCACCGAGACGTCGGTGCGATCGGTCCCGCTGATGCGAATGTCCGCGACCCGGAGCCAGGGAGAAGCGAAGAGGACCCAGGCGCCCGCCACGCACAGCACGACCGCCACGACGAGGGCCGTCACGGACCGGACCCGCAACCGCCCCCGCCGAACCTCGCGAGCACCACTCAGGTCCGCCACCCGGGTCGCGCCTGCCTGCGAGGGGAGCCGGCGCGAGGACACCCTCCCCCCCGGCAGCTGTCGCGCGACACGCGCCCGGAGGCCGGGCGCCGGTGCTCGCTCCCCCGCCGCCCGGACCTGACGACGGCGCTGGGCACTCCCGCCGGGGCGGATCACCGGGGTCGACTCGAGGCCGGTCCGGGTGGCGATCGTCCGTGCAGGGGTCGCCCCGCTCCCCCTTGGCATCCCGGGCGGCTGGCGTGGCCTGGTGGGTCGGCTCACGGGGTGGCTCCGGCCGCGAGCAGAGCCAGGACGTCGGGCCCAAGGCGCGTCACGTCTCCAGCCCCCACGGTGAGCAGGAGGTCACCCGGACGCACCCGTCCGGCGACGGCCGCGGCTGCTGCGGCCCGATCCGCGACGAAGGTGACCTGGCCGGAGGGCAACGGCACCGCATCGGCCACCAGCGCACCCGTCACCGCGGGGTCAGGGTCCTCGCGGGCGACGTAGACGTCGAGGATGACGACCTCGTCGGCGAGTCCGAGGGCGCGTCCGAACTCGGCCGCGAAGGCCCTGGTGCGGCTCACCAGGTGCGGCTGGAACACCGCGACGACCCGCCCTGACCCGACGAGCGGGCGAGCGGCGCGCAGCAGTGCCTCGACCTCGGTCGGATGGTGGGCGTAGTCGTCGACCACCCGCACGCCACCCACCTCGCCCTTGTCCTCGAAACGGCGTCGGGCACCCCCGAACCGGGCGAGCCCCTCGAGGACCAGCAGCGGATCGGCCCCGAGCTCGAGGGCCGCGACCCAGGCGGCCGCGGCGTTGCGCAGGTTGTGCTCCCCGGGCACGGCCAGGACGAGCTCGTACGCAGCGTCCCCGTCTTTGAGCACAGCGGAGGTCCTCACCCCGGCCTGCACCTGCGACAGCTGGACGTCGGCGTCCGGCGAGGTCCCGTAGCTGCGCACCCGTACCCCCCGGGCACGCGCGGTGGCCGCGAGACGCGCGGACCCCGCGTCGTCCGCGCACGACACCAGCAACCCCCCGGGCAGCAACCGCTGGACGAACTGCGCGAAAGCGGCCTCCACCGCCTCGACGCTCCCATAGTGGTCGAGGTGGTCCGCCTCGACGTTGGTCACCACGTCGATGACGGGGGCGTAGGCGCGGAACGAACCGTCGGACTCGTCGGCCTCGGCCACGAACGGCCCGCCACCGTCCCGGGCGCCGCCGTCGTCGCCACCCGTCAGCTCACCGCCGATGGCGTAGGACGGGTCCAGGCCGGCGCCCAGCAGGGCGACCGCGAGCATCGAGGAGGTGGTCGTCTTGCCGTGGGTGCCCGCCACGGCGACACCCCGGCGCCCGACCATCAGCGCGGCCAGCGCCTCGGAGCGGTGCAGCACGCGCATCCCACGTTCCCGCGCGGCAAGCAGTTCGGGATTCTGCGGGCGCACAGCTGAACTGAGGACGATGGTGTCCCCGGCACCCAGGTCGGCGAGGTGCGCCGCGTCGTGGCCCACGGCGACGCGGGCACCGAGCGCCGCGAGTCGGGGCAGGACGTCGGAGTCGGCCGCGTCACTTCCCGAGACCGGGACACCGCGAGCCAGCAGCAGACGGGCGATACCGGACATGCCGACGCCACCCACCCCCAACAGATGGACCCGGCCCAGGGCCTCGAGACTCGTCTCGTCGGTGCCCGGGTTCCCCGTGGCGGACACGGAGTTCACCGTCGTCCTGCCGATGCGGCGTCGAGAACGAGGTCGACGAGGCGTTCGTCGCCGTCGTGGATCCCGAAACCCGATGCGGCGGTAGCGGCAGCGGCCAGCGCACGGGGGTCCGTGAGCAACGGCAGCACCCGCGCACGCACGAACTCGGCGTCGAGGTCGGCGTCGGCCACCAGCACCCCCCCGCCGGCGGCGACGACGGACTCCGCGTTGCGACGTTGTTCGCCGTTGCCGATGGGCAGCGGCACGTAGACACCCGGCAGACCCAGCGCCGCGAGTTCGCTCACGGTTCCCGCACCCGACCGGCCGACCACGAGGTCGGCTGCGGCATAAGCGATGTCCAT
>JBPBQU010000443.1:0-3438 GCA_050955085.1 Janthinobacterium lividum
ACCTCGGGTGACCTAGATTGCAGCTCTCGCCCAAGCCCCGGCGATCCCCCGCAGCATCGACGTCACGGAGGACGAGCATGGGTGCACCCGGAGTCACCCCGTTACCGATCGTGACCGGTCCACGTGTTGACGAGGGGCCTTCCCCCGCAGGTGAGCGTGCCGGTGACTGGGACAACGGCGGAGACCGCCATGCCGGCCACTACGTGACCGCCACGGGTGTCCAGTCAGACGCCTTGATGACGACATTGCGCCAAGCCGCCCGGCTGCTCGACTTCCCCCTCGGTCTCGTCTCCATCGCCGACTGCTCCTCCCTCTACACGTTGGCCGCCGTCGGGGTGGCCGCGTCCCCCTCGGTCGCACGGGATGGCTTGCCGTGCAACGAGGTGATCAGTACGGCTCACGCGGTGGCGATGACGGATCTCGACGGACCTCCGTGTCCGACGGGGGCGATCACGTTGACGCCCATCGGACGAGCGATCGAGGCACCCGCACGCGTGCCGAGTGACTACCCGTTGCTGGCCGCCGCGGGGGTCCGCGCCTATCTCGGGGTTCCCCTGCGGGGCCGGGAGGGCAGTGTCGTCGGCTCGTTGTGCGTGATGGACACGAAGCCACGAATCCTGACCGCAGCTCAGACAGCCATGTTGCAGGCGCAGGCCGAGGTCGTCGAGGACCACCTCGACGTGCAGCGGCGGCGGCGTGAACTCCATCTGGTCCTGGAGGAGGACGTCATCGAGCACGCCTCAGGTGTCGACGATCTCGTCACCGGGCGCACCGACGTCACGCCGGGTCGTCCGCTGGGCGCCGCGCCGGCGTCGCGTCGCAGCGGTGGCTCGACGGGAGTGGTGGCAGCCACCGCGGACCTCCGGCGAGGGCTGGCGGCCGGTGAGGTCGTCGCCTACTACGAACCCATCATCGACGTCGTCACCGGCGAACTGCACGGTGTCGAGGCTCTGGCTCGCTGGCAACACCCCCGTCGGGGCCTGCTGCTCCCGGCATCGTTCGTCCCGCTCGCCGAGGACTCCGACCTCATCATCGACCTCGACCTCGCCATCCTGGGCCAGGCGGCTCGGCAACTGCGCCGCTGGCAGGGCCAGCGAGCCGGTCTGCGGTTGAACGTGAACCTGTCCGGTCGCCACCTCGCGCACCTGGAGTGCGTGCAACGCATCCGTGACGTCGTGACCCAGGCCGGGGTCGAGCCGAGCGCGGTCGGGTTGGAGATCACCGAGAGTGCGCTGATCGCCTTGACCGCACAGGCCACGTCGTTCGTGGAAGGGCTGCGGGCCAACGGTTTCCCCATCTTCTTCGACGACTTCGGCACCGGGTGGGCGTCGCTGTCCTACCTGCTGCAGCTGCCCGCGGACGCCGTGAAGATCGACCGCAGCTTCACCGCGGCGCTCTCCACCCGCACCGGCAACGCCCTGGTGCGCGCACTGCTGGGCCTCGCCCGCGAGCTCGGGCTGGACACCGTCGTCGAGGGGGTGGAGAGCGCCGCGGATGCCGCCATGACCCGTGAGCTCGGTGGCCATCTGGTCCAGGGTCACTTCTACTCGCCTCCACTGCCGGCTGCCGCGCTGCACCTCTGACGTGTCGCTCAGCTCAGGTGCCGCGGCTTCGGGTCGGATCGAGGACGTCATCGCCGATGACCGGGTGCCACCTCGTCTCGTGGGGCCTTGTGCGACGAATGCCCGCACCCCAGGGCGGTGAACCGGGTGGGGCGACGACGCTGATCGCCTGGCCGTCGCCGGTGAGGTCGAGCAGGTAGGGCTCCGCGTCGCCGATGACAGCGGGGGTCCCGGGGCGGGCACCGCCCAGCGCGCCGTGCCGGGGCGGGGTGAGCAGTTGGTGGGCGAGCCCGGCAAGGCTGAGCTGAGCGTGCCAGGTGCCACCCTGGCGACGGGTGACGTCCAGCGCCCGCAGGACGGCCGCCGCCAGCAGGTGCCCGCCGCCGTGATCGAGCGCCTGCGCAGGCAGGGTGCCGGGTCGTCGACCGTGCGGGGCAGCTGGCGGGGTCGCCCCGGAACCGGTACCGGTGAGGTGGGCGATGCCGGTGGCGGCCTGGACGATGGAGTCGAAACCACGACGCCCTCCCCACGGACCGGTGGTCCCCCAGGCGGACAACGACGCCACGATCAGGTGGGGGTGGTCGGCGGCGAGGGTGTCGGCCTGCAGACCCTGGCGGGCCAGCGCCCCCGGACGGTAACCGTGGACGAGGACGTCCGCGCCGCCCAGGAGTTCGGCGAAGCGCCGCCGGTCGACGTGGTGGGCGAGATCGTAGGCGGTGCAACGTTTCCCGGCCCCGGTCTCCAGCAGGGTGGCGTGGTCCTCGGGGAGGTCGGGGTGCTCGACGCGGACCACGTCGGCGCCGTAGGACGCCAACGTGCGGGTGGCGACCGGACCCGCGATGACCCGGGTCAGGTCCAGTACGCGCAACCCGGTGAGCAACCCGGTCATCGACGTCCGCGGGTCCCCACCGCGGACGTGGGGTGGGTGCGGAGGCTCCCACCGCGGCGGGCCGCTCCTCTCGATTGAGGCCGACCCGGATACCTGTCGGAGGTCGATGAGCGGGGCGGAGGCCACCGCGAGGGCGGCCGGGTGCGCGGACCATTCACCGGGAGTGCGTACGGCGGCGGCGACGCCCCCGGCGGCGATCACGGACTCCTCCACGTCGAAACGGCCCGAGGCGGAGATGGCCTCCAGCGGGTGCGAACCCAGCGCATCGTGCAGCGCGGCAGCGTGGTGGGGGTAGTTCGCGTGCAGGCGCACCCAGCCGTCGGCGGCGGGGGCGAATCGGGAAAGGGGGGCGAACTCCACGCCTGCCGCTCGTCCGGCGATGCGCAAGAACCGTTCACTGCGAAACGAGTACCCGACATGGGTGGCGTCCACCACGACCTCGCAGTCGTCCCCCCGATCGTGTCGGTGCCCGGCGGCCTGCGCCGCCGATCCGACGTCCGCCGCGGCCAGGTCGGCGGCGGCGAGCAGTTGCACCGCAACGGTGTCCACCGCGAACCGGGCGACGGGCAGGCGGGCGGGCAGCTCCGCCCACCCGGTGACCCGAAGGCACGTCAACCGTTGCGGCGCTCCACCGAGGTCGCGCCACGCGCGGTGCAGCAAGTCACCCATCGCGGCATCGTGCCAGCGTGACCGGTGTCCCGGATGAGGCACGGACGTCGGGCCATTGCCGGGGTCACGGATGCGGGTTCATAGGTGCGGGGTCACGGGTACGGGGTCACAGGTACGAGCGGGAGGTACAGCGGGCTGCGTGTCCACCCCGACCCGTCAGACGCCGGCGAGGACCTGCGTCCAGAACGGGCTCATCGGGCTGGGCGTCTCGGCGATGCCCACGACGACGAGTCGGCAGTCGAGGAGGTTCGTCCGGTGACCGGGGCTTGCCAGCCAGGCGGCGACGACGCCCGCGCCGTCGAAACCGTAGGCGACGTT
>JBPBQU010000444.1:0-3436 GCA_050955085.1 Janthinobacterium lividum
ACTCGACGAAGAACGTCGGGGCCGTGATGATCCCGGGAAACCAGCCGCGCCGGGCCACCGACCTGAGCTGCCACTCGCCGCTGTCGCACGGGCGTTCAGCGGGACTGGGCGGCGGTCACGGCTCGCACGACGCCCATCCAGAGCGGCAGTGCCGCGGCGATGGCCACCGCCGAGAACCACGCGAGCACCGTCATCCCGGTGTGCGAGAGGTGCAGGCCGTCGGACGCTGAGACGTTGGACGTGAAGGCCCCCAGCAGCCACAGTGACCACCACGCTCCGAAGGCGGGACTCCGGAGGGACTGCCTCGCAGTGTGTCGCGACGCCGCGAAGATGTCGGTGATGAGGAGGAAGGGCATGAAGAGGCACGCGACCGGGAAGAACCACCCCAGCCACACCCACACCGCAGAACCCCGCGGTGGCTGTGCGGGATTGATGCGCCGGGCGTTGTGCCGGGCGCGCCACAACCAGATCGAGGTGACGATCCAAGCGGCAAACTTCACCGCGCCCAGAGCAAAGATCGCCGCGCCGGGTGCGACAACCGAGGTCTGGCTCAGCGTCAGGGTGACTGCGCTCAACAGCGCCAACCCGACCCATACGCCCGAGAGCGCCAGCGTCGCTGTTGCGAGGCCGTGAACGGGACGCAATCCGGTGACGACGTCGGGGGCGCCTGCGCGCGCTCCCCACGTCGAGACCGGGGCGCCGAAACCTCCGCTGGGGGAATCGATGAACTCCTGGCCCCCCACCGACTGGCCACCGAAGTGCGAGCCACCACCGACCGTTGCGGTTCCGAAGCCCGCGGCGTGTCCGCTGAACTCGCCCCGGGTGGGGGCGAAGAAGGGGACGTCGTCATTTCCCTGCGAACCCGTCGACCACTGATCGCGCATGTTGTTCACCCTTCTCCTGAGTCCAGCCGTGTCAGCTATGAACACTGTGAGTCACGACAGGCGGGGACCTGGGGTGTTCGACGACACTTCCACCCGCTCGGAGCAGTGCACAGATACGCGGTGTCACCCCGCCCGTCACACGCTTCTCAGGACGAACGGCATGCTGAGGGCGTGAACGAGGAGCAACGGGTCGTGTCGTGCGCCTTCTGCGCCAGCACCGATGACGTCGAAGAGCAGCAGCGGCTCGGGGTCACCGTTGCCGTCTGCCGCGCCTGCACCGAGCGTTTCGCGACACCCCCCACGCCCCCGGTGGTGCTGCCGCCACCGATCAGGACAGGGTTGCCACCGACGCTGGGTGAGCACGCCTCGGCCGTCGTTGCGCAGGTGGCCCGGATGGCGCAGCTGGTCGCGGCACGTACCTGGACCGAGCAGGAGTGTTCGCAGTGCGGGGCCACGGTGCATGTGTACCCCGACGTCACGGGCGGCAGCGTCGTCCTGGACAAGGACCCGGTGCTGGCGTCCTCGGTGCCGGTGGCCCTGCGGTGGCGGGTCGAGGATGGGCGTGCGATCGACGTCGTCGAGGACGACCCCGACCAGATCGGCGCGCGGATCCGGCATACCGACGTGTGCGGCGTCGGACCGGAACCCGACGTTCCCCGATTACGGCAGATGTGGGCCGCACGCCACGTCACGAGCTGATGGCGCTGCACCTCCGCGGGAATCCGCGGGGAGTAGCGTCCCCACGAGTTCCGCCACCGCGTCGAACGAGGAGCAGGCCATGCGCGTCGAGGTCACGTTGACGAACGAGCAATCGGAGTTCCACGAGGACAGCCGCTACCAGCTGCATGCCTCGGGAGCCCTGGTGATCCACCGCAAGGACGCGCCCACCCTGGTCTACGGCCCGACCGCCTGGAGCCGGGTGCAGGACGACGACGCATTGGGCACGCCGCCAGGAGTGTGACACCGGGCCGGAGCTTCACGAGGGAGGGATGAACGAGCGGGCGAACGCCTGTCTTCTGTGAGGTTGGTCATCCGCTACTCCAGACCGGTGGTGCCGCCGTTTCGGGACCGGGCGCGCCCGAGTCGTCGTCTGGGGGGTAGCTCAGCACGAGACGGTGAAGTGCAGGTTCGTCGTCGTCGAACTGTGTCCATGAGACGGTGTCCCACAAGTACTCTTTTCCGCGAACCGCCTTCAGGACGACAGCAATCTGGCGCGAGACACCGCATCCCGCTTCGGGGCGGACGAGAGGCCGCCGCTGAGGTCTCTCCACCGAATAGACATTTTCACCTCAGCCATACCACGGAGGGAAGAACCCCGTCATGCGTTGGCTTCCCGGATCTTCTCCCGCAACCATGCCGGCTGGTGCTCGAGATCGCGAGGGAACATCTCCAGGTCCTCGACGTAGCTGAGCGGAACGACGGGCCGGTGCCACTGCGGTTCGTTGTCGTAGTCGAGGTCGATGGTGATTCCGCCATCGCGGGTCACGACGGCCTTGGCGCTGTACCAGGCACCCCTGCCCTCCTGATACAGAGCTTGCCGAAGCTCTATGAAAGCTACGTCCAGATCGATTGGCACGTGACGCAGCGACGTGGTCGACCCGTCGCTTTTCGTTGCCACACTCGTCGATTGGCCCATTTTACCCGCCTTTCGGTAGTGAAGGGTAAGTCGAACCCAATCGACGGGGGCCCCCTCGATCATCGCCCCGCCGATCCGCTGGTAAAGCGGCTGAATATCTAGAATGCTCATCGTTCGGAATGGCCTCACTACTGATTCGACATCGTCGATACTTAGTCAGTCGTAGAACGGTTCGGCCGTTTGCCCGGTGTCGTCGGCGGCTTGCGTGACCCGCTCAGTTGTCGAACGGGTTCTGACACAACCCGACCGCACCCTACTTCAGCGCCTAAGAGGCCGCCGTGGGGGTCCGTTTACCCGCAGATTCTTTTAGTGTCAGCCGCACGACGGAGGGAGAACCCCGTCAGGCGTTGGCTTCGCGGATCTTCTCCCGCAACCATTCCGGCTGATGCTCAAGATCGCGAGGGAACATCTCCAGGTCCCTGACGTAGGTGAGCGGAACGACGGGCCGGTGCCACTGCGGTTCGTTGTCGTAGTCGAGGTCGATGATGATTCCGCCATCACGGGTCACGACGGCCTTGGCGCTGTACCAAGCACCCCTGCCCTCCTGATACAAAGCTTGCCGAAGCTCCCAGAAGGCTTCATCCAGATCGATTGGCACGTCACGCAGTGACGTGGTCGACCCATCGCCTTTCGTCGCCTCACTCGTCCATTGACCCGTTTTAGCGGCCTGTCGGTAGTGAAGAGCAAGTCGAACCCAATCGACTGGGGCCCCATCGATCATAGCTTGGCCGATCCGCTGGTAAAGCGGCTGCATGTTAAAACTAGTCATTATCGGAACGACTCCACTTCTGGTTCGGCATTATTGATTCTGTATTCAGCCCTAAAAAGGTGTGGTCGTTTTATATCATCGCTAGGGTAGGAGACATCAATCTTGATGCGAATGTCGGCGTCCGGGTCGGCTTTGAGTATATCGCGT
>JBPBQU010000445.1:0-3418 GCA_050955085.1 Janthinobacterium lividum
TGCTCGTCGGTCACGATGCCGGGCTGACCCCAGAAGGCGCGCGACTCCTCGTTCGGATATGTCCCCTCGGTGACGATCAGGCCCGTGCCGGCGCGCTGGGCGTAGTGCTCGGCCACCAGCTCACCGGGGACCCCCGCGGCGCCGGAACGCATCCGGGTCAGCGGCGCCATGACGACGCGGTTGGGCAGCTGCAGGTCGCCCAGGGTGAGGGGGGAGAACAGGTCCACGAGGTGTCGTGCCTTCCGTGCGGGGTGAGGGTGCGATCGCGGCGCCGTCGATCAGGCAACCGTCGGGTCAACCCCGAGTCGTGGTCCGCTCTTCCCGGCGACCGCTGCGGCGTGGGCACTCCGTAGAGTTGCGCTCTGTGTCCGGTGTCCTCGTCGCGGTGGTGTGCGGCCTTGCCTTGATCATGGGTGGGTGGGCCGTCGTGACGGCCGCTCGTGATCGCCGCGTCGGGACCGCGATGCTCGTCGGCCTCGCCGTGGTCGAGCTGAGCGTGCTCGTGCTCGTCGTCGCCGGGGTCGTCCAGATCGCCCGGGGCCCACGGCCGCTGGAGCTCGCGACCTCGATCGCCTATCTCGTCGTCGCGCCGTTCGTCCTGCCGGTCGGCACCCTGTGGTCGCTGGCGGACCGCTCCCGGCCCAGCGTCCTGGTGCTCGCCGTCACCTGCCTCGCGGTACTGGTCATCGCCTACCGCGCCTACCTGTTGTTCGAGGTGACCCGATGAGCGAACCCGCCCTGCCGCCGCCGCACACCACCGGCCTCGGGCGGGTGCTCGTGGCGGTCTACGCGGTGTTCGCGGTGGCCGCCGTCTCCCGCGCCGCCGTGCAGATCGCCACCCAGTTCTCGCAGGCCCCGCTGGCGTATCTCCTGTCGGCGTTCGCGGGAGTCGTCTACGTCCTCGCCACCCTCGGGTTGGCGCGGGGCGGAACGGGTTGGCGTCGGGTCGCGTGGATCGCCTGCAGTGTCGAGCTGCTGGGGGTCCTCACCGTCGCGACGTTGAGCCTGGCGGATCCGGAGGCGTTCCCCGACGCCGCCGTGTGGTCGAACTTCGGCAGCGGTTACGGCTATGTCCCCCTCGTGCTTCCCGTCCTCGGGCTCGGGTACCTCTGGTCGCGAGCACGGCGGGCCCGGCTTGGTCGGGGCTGAGTAGAGGGCTGAGTAGGGGGACTGAGCGGGCGCGCTGAGCGGGGGTGCTGGAGCTGGGGGTACGCGCACCGGCATCGTGCGGAGACCACGGTGGGCTTCAGTGCACGGCCAGCTCGAACCACACGGTCTTGCCGAGCGGGCCGACGCCGAGCTCGGTGCCCCAGCGGCTGGAGAGCATCTCCACCATGGCCATTCCCCGCCCACTCTCGGCGTCGTCTCGCTGGGCGCCGATGAGGGGCATCCCACCCCCGTCGTCGGACACCTCCACCCGCAGCGAGGCCCCGTTGACGCGCTTCACGGCGACGAGGACCGGACCGTCACCGTGGACGACGGCGTTGGTGATGACCTCGCTGGAGAGCAGCAGGGCGGCCTCGACGGTGTCCTCGGCGACCTCGGACGTCTGCACCCAGGGGGCGCACCACTCCGAGATCAACCAGCGGGCGACTCCGACCGATCGCGGCGTGGGGGGGAGGACCACCTGGAACACGGCCCTCGACCTCCCGCGCGGCTCGACTGCTCACGTCTCACCCGCTTGGTCGGGCGACACGCTCGTGAGCAGATTCATGACGTGACACACAGTCAATCACTCGTAACGCATCTTGTCCCTGCGCGGGCCCGTCCGCCGCCGGGCGCCGACCCCACCGGCAGGCCGATCCGGCGTCTGGGGGGTGAAGGGTCGCGACGACCCACCGGGTGGGTCGGCTGTGCGCCAGACTGGCTCTCGTGCCGGAGCTTCCCGAGGTCGAAGGGCTCGCCGCGTTCCTCCGAGAACGTCTCGTGGGCCGTGTCGTCGCGCGCGTCGAGGTAGGCGCTCTCAACGTCCTCAAGACCTACGACCCGCCCCCGACGGCGTTGCAGGGGCTGCAGGTCGTGAGCGTGCACCGGCGCGGCAAGTGGCTCGACCTCGACGTCGACGGGATCCATCTCGTCGTCCACCTCTCGCGCGCCGGCTGGCTGCGCTGGTCCGACGCGCTGCCCAAGGCACCCCTGAAACCCACGGGGAAGAACCCGGTCGCGCTGCGCGTGCGCCTCGCGCCCGAGGGGGACGAGGCGGAGGACCGCCCCGCGGGTTTCGACGTCACCGAGGCCGGTACCCAGAAGCGGCTCGCCGTCCACCTCGTGAGGAACGTCGAGCAGGTCCCGGGCATCGCCACCCTCGGACCGGACCCCCTCGACACCTCCTTCGACCGCGCGGCCTTCACCGCGTTGCTGGCCGGATCCCGGCAGCAGATCAAAGGCCTGCTCCGGGAGCAGTCGGTACTGGCCGGCGTCGGCAACGCATATTCCGACGAGGTGCTGCACGTGGCCGGACTCTCGCCCTACGCCGTCGCCGGGAAGATCGCGCCGCTCGACGTGGAACGGCTCTACGACGCGCTCGGGACGACCCTGCGCGAGGCGGTCGCGGCGGCCGGCGGCAAACCGGCCAGCGAGTTGAAAGATGCCAAACGGGCGGGCATGCGGGTGCACGGCCGCACCGGGCTGCCCTGTCCCGTCTGTGGCGACACCGTGCGGGAGGTGTCCTTCGCCGACCGGTCAATGCAGTACTGCCCGACCTGTCAGACGGGTGGCAAACCGCTCGCGGACCGGCGGTTGTCCCGCTTGTTGAAGTAAGGCCCGGTCACCAGGACCGACGACGTCCCACGTCGAGGAGTGGCGCTCCTCGACGCGGGACGTCGAACTACTTCGTGACCGGGCGGTCCTGGTGTGGGGCCCTGGTCACTGCACCGCGGCGGTCGCCGCATCCGCCGCGGGCTGCGGGACGGACGGGAGACCACCGAACACCCAACCGGTCCCACGGCCGGTGTAGTTGGCCTTCTGAGCCGTGAGGTAGGCCGACGTCGTCGCCCCGAGCGAGCCGTTGAAGTCGATGAACGCCAGGGGTACGCCCTGCGACCCGGCGACCGGCGCCGCCGACAGTGCGTCGGCCGCGGTGGCGTCGGAACCGCCCACGAGGGCGATGCTCTGGGAATCGAAGTTCTGCGACGAGACCGCGTAGTCGGCGATCTTCGTCGCGGTGTCCTGACGGCTGGTGCCCCCGAGGCGCTGGGTCCCCTTGACCTGTGCGTAGACACCGTCGGAGACGGACGCGGAACTCCCCAGGACGACTCGGCTGGGTGTCGCGAGCGTGTCGAGGGCCTTCTGAGTCGCAGCCGGGACGCTGCCCGCAGCGGTGAGCAGAATCGGGTAGTTCTTCGCCCACGCCACCGGACCCGCCGCCAGGGCATCGGCGGAGGAGGTACCACTGGCGATGAAGACCTGTTCGGGCTTG
>JBPBQU010000446.1:0-3397 GCA_050955085.1 Janthinobacterium lividum
CCTACCTCGGTGACGGGGAGATGGACGAACCCGAATCGCGTGGGTTCGCACAGCTCGCGGCCTACGAGGAGCTCGACAACCTCACGTTCGTCGTGAACTGCAACCTGCAGCGCCTCGACGGCCCGGTTCGCGGCAACGGCAAGATCGTCCAGGAACTCGAGGCGTTCTTCCGCGGGGCCGGTTGGAACGTCATCAAGGTCCTGTGGGGCCGGGAGTGGGACACGCTGCTCGCCGCCGACAACCAGGGCGCACTGGTGAACCTCATGAACGCCACCCACGACGGTGACTACCAGACGTTCAAGGCCGAGAACGGGGCCTACGTCCGGGAGAACTTCTTCGGTCGCGACGAGCGCACCGCGAAACTCGTCGCGGGCATGTCCGACGACGACATCTGGAACCTCAAGCGCGGTGGCCACGACTACCGCAAGGTGTTCGCCGCCTACCAGGCCGCGATGAACCACACCGGACAACCGACCGTCATCCTCGCCAAGACGATCAAGGGGTACGGCCTCGGGCCGCACTTCGCGGGCCGCAACGCAACCCACCAGATGAAGAAGCTGACGCTGGAGGACCTCAAGCTCCTGCGCGACTCCCTGCGGATCCCGATCTCCGACGAGCAGCTGGAGAAGGACCCCTACCAGCCGCCGTACTACCACCCGGGGGACGGCGACGAGGCGATCCAGTACCTGCGCAAGCGTCGCGCCGACCTCGGCGGGCCCGTCCCGCAGCGCCGCGTCCAGCACCCGCCGCTGCACCTTCCGGGCGAGGATTCCTACAAGGTCGCCGCCAAGGGTTCCGGCAAGCAGGAGATCGCCACCACGATGGCGTTCGTCCGCCTCCTCAAGGACCTCATGCGGGACAAGGAGTTCGGCAAGCGGGTCGTCCCCATCATCCCGGACGAGGCGCGTACGTTCGGGATGGACTCACTGTTCCCGACGTTGAAGATCTACAACCCGCACGGGCAGCAGTACACATCGGTCGACCGGGAGCTGATGCTGGCCTACAAGGAATCGACCGACGGCCAGATCCTGCACGTCGGGATCAACGAGGGGGGTTCCATCGCGGCGTTCACCGCTGCGGGTTCTTCCTACGCGACGCACGGCGAACCCATGGTCCCGGTCTACGTCTTCTATTCGATGTTCGGATTCCAGCGCACCGGGGACAACCTGTGGGCCGCGGCCGACACGATGGCCAGGGGTTTCCTCGTCGGCGCCACCGCCGGGCGTACGACCCTGACCGGTGAGGGTCTGCAGCACGCCGACGGCCATTCCCTGCTGCTCGCGTCGACCAACCCGGCGGTGGTGGCCTACGACCCGGCCTACGCCTACGAGATGGGTCACATCGTCAAGGACGGTCTGCGCCGCATGTACGGCGACGACCCCGAGAACCTCATGTACTACCTGACGGTCTACAACGAGCCGATGGTCCACCCGGCCGAACCCGCGGATGTCGACGTCGAGGGCATCCTCCGGGGGATGCACCGGATCTCGCTCGGACAGGGTGACGGCCCACGCACCCAGTTGCTCGCCTCGGGGGTCGGGGTTCCGTGGGCCCTGGAGGCGCAGCACCTGCTCAAGGCCGACTTCGGTGTGGTCGCCGACGTGTGGTCGGTGACGAGCTGGAACGAGCTGCGCCGCGACGGCCTGGCGTGTGACGAGCACTCCTTCCTCCACCCCGGTGACGAGTCGCGGGTGCCGTACGTGGCGAGCAGGCTCGGGAACGCCGCTGGGCCGGTCGTGGCCGTGAGTGACTGGATGCGGGCGGTCCCCGACCAGATCGCGCAGTGGGTACCCGGCGAGTACGCCTCCCTGGGTGCCGATGGTTTCGGGTTGTCCGACACCCGCGCGGCTGCCCGCCGTTACTTCCACATCGACGGCCCGTCGGTGGCGGTGCGTGCCCTGGAGATGCTCGCCAAACGCGGTGAGGTCGACTGGCGCGCACCGGGTCAGGCAATCGAGAAGTACCAGCTGCACGACGTCCGGGCCGGGCGCAGCGGGAACGCGGGTGGCGAGGCCTGAGCGGCTGAGTAGGCCCGTTGCTACCAGGGCCCCGCATCGCAGCCCGGTGCGGGGCCTGGTGCGGGGCCCTGGTGCGTGGCCCTGGTGCGTGGCAGCGATTGCGTCGTCGTTCCCCGGTCGGCCCCGTTCGAACCCAGCGCGTCGCCGAGAATCCCGAACGGCTCGCACCCTGTCCGCACGCTCAGGACGAGGGGTCACGCTGGCGTCGACCGCTATCGCCGGGCAAGGCCACCCTCAGCACGGCGCTCACCGCGACGACCGCGAGCATGCCGTCCCCCTGCGGGAGGAGACCGAGTGACCGGGTGCCGTTGTCCTGACCAGCCCAGGCGAGGAGGACACCGGGAACCCGAGTCGCACCGCCCGAGAACAACGCCACGGCGCCGGTCCCCACGACGATGAGGAAGACGACGGCGACCCCCGCACAGGCGCCGTTGACGGCACGCCCGACAACGGCGAACAACCACGTCACTACCGACATCCGCGACCACCCTTCGATCCGCGTCGCGGGTTGTCGGGCGCGGCAGCGATCAGGCCCATCGGTGGTCAGGCCCATCGGTGGTCAGGCCCGTCAGTGATCAGGCCCATCCGTGATCAAGCTGTCGGTGGACCGAACCCCACAGTGGATCGAACCCCACGCTGATCTACCACGGCACCGCCTGAGCGTGCACGCCTCAGCGACGGGCCTTGTCGGCCGCCGCGATCGCGTCCTCGAGCTCGGCGCTCAAGGCCGCGACCCGGCCCTGGTCCGGGTGGTCCGCAAGCGCCCTGAGGTGGCGGCGCGCCTCGGCGAGGCGACCGGAATCGATGGCGGCGGCGACGAGGTGACGGCCGGCCTCGACGTCGTGCTCGCGGGGGCGCCAGTGCCCGACCCCGAGGCTGAGCGCCTCGTCGTTCATGCCCGCCTCGCGCAGGACGGCGAGCGCCTGCGCGAGTGCGACCCCCGAGGGGTCGCGCTCGGCGGCGATACCGAGCCGGCGCAGCGCGGCCTCGCGGTCGTCACCCAGGGAGAGCCGACCCAGGACGAGTAGCGGGCGCCAGGCCTTGGGGCTCTGCGCCAGCTCTTCGGCGAGCGCCCACACGGCGTTGTCGGCCGCTCGGGTGACGTCCTCGGGGCCTTCGGCGCCGGCTTCCTCCCGCGAGCGGGCGGCGCGTGTGCGCACCGTCTCGGCGAGGGCTGAGAAGGCCTGTTCGTCGTTGGGATCCTCGCGCAGGGCTTCGCGCAGGGCGGCTTCACCGATGACGGGCGGGTCCACCTCCGGCGGGCGGCGGGATCGACGCCCGGGGCGGGGGGGCGAAGCGGGCTCGCCACCTCCCGCGGTGCGGTGGCGCCAGCGGTCCAGCAGTCCCATACGTCCCCCTTCCGTGGCATCCTCGCGGGC
>JBPBQU010000447.1:0-3386 GCA_050955085.1 Janthinobacterium lividum
GCACCACGACGACGGAACCCCGAGGGGCGGGCGTCGCGAGAACCGTGCGCAACCAGCCGAGCTGCTCCGCGCCGATCTCGCCGTAACCGCGTCCGGGCACCGAGGAGTCGAGAACGACGACCCGCAACCCGGCGACGTCGTGGACCCGCCGGACAGGGCCGAGCACAGCCGTGAACCCGGTGGGCAGGTCATGATTGCCCATCGCGTAGACCGCGAGTGCCCCATGGGCCCGGGCGAACGCCTCCACGATGTCGCGCGCGGCCTCGTAGGAGGCGATCGACCCGTCGTCGGAGACGTCACCCGAGACGACGACGACGTCGAGCGGACCGACGCCCTGCAACCCGGCACAGACCTCGCGCAGCACGGCGGTGGTGTCCACCACCCCTTGGTGCAATGCACCGGGCGCCATCAGGTGGGTGTCGGAGAGGTGCAGGATCCTCACTCGCCCGACCCGCCACCCGTGGCTTTCGCGGGTTTGGCCTTCTGGCCGGTGGGTGTCGGCGTACCACTGCGGGTCGAGGTCCCGGACGCTGTGGAACTCGGGCTCGTCGTGGGCAGGGACGGCTCCTCGGAGGGAGTCGGTGAGTCGGTGGGTGTGCTGGTGGCGGTCTCCTCGGGCACGACGACGAGGTTGATCGGGGCGCCGACGTCGACCTTCGTCCCCGCGGAGAGGCTCTGACTGGAGACCGTCCCCGGGTCACCGGAGGCGTCCGGGTCTTCGCTGCTGTTGACCTGCAGCCGCTGCTCCTGCAGGGCCGAGACGGCGGCCTCCAGGGTCTGGCCCGTGACGTCGGGGACCTCCACCTGACCGCTCGCGAGGTTGAGGGTCACGGCGGTGCCGCGGGCGGCGGACGCGTCGGCGGCGGGGTCGGTGGAGACGACGGTGTTCTTGTCCGCCGACGGGTCGGCGTCGGTCGCGTTGACGTCACCGACCGTAAAACCGGCGTTCGTCAGGGCCGTGCGTGCGGCCTGCTGGCTCTGACCCCGGACGTCGGGGACCTTGACGGCGTCCGGACCGGTGGAGACCCGCACGGTGACGGTGCCGCCGGGAGCGACGGACGTGCCGGCCACCGGGTCGGTGTCGATGACGCTGCCCTGGGCGACGTTGTCGTCCGGGGTGGGCACGAAGGTCGGCACGAGCTGTGCCCCGGTGAGTGTCGTGTTCGCCTCCTCCTGTGTGGAGCCGACGACATCCGGGACGTCGACGGCGGTGGGGGCGGCTGAGACCGTAGGGGACGTGGTGGCGTCACCACCGCCGCGCCACAGCTCGTACCCGGCCGTTGCGAGCCCGAGCACGAGCGCGACGATGAGCACTACCCACGGCCAGCGCCGGCGTTTCTCCTCCTCCGGCGCGATGTCGTCGTCGTCCACCCGGGGCAAGGCATTCGACATCGGGACGGGCGCCGGCGCCGGCACCACCGGGGTGAGCGTCGTCGTGGCGACCGGGGGCACGGCCTGGAACTGCTGTGTCGCCGCGGGTGCGCCGAAACTCGCGCCACGCAGCGGTCGACCTTCGACGGCACGTCGCAGGTCGTCGGCGAAATCACCGGCCGACTGGTAGCGGTGCTCCCGGTCCTTCGACAGCGCCATCAGCACGACGTGGTCCACGGCCGGAGAGATCTGCGGAGCGAAGGCCGATGGTGGCTTGGGCTGCTCCGAGACGTGCTGGTAGGCGACGGCCACGGGGGCGTCACCGACGAAGGGCGGACGGCCCGTGAGGATCTCGTAGAGCAGGCAGCCCGCGGAGTACAGGTCGCTGCGGGAGTCGACCTGTTCACCTCGGGCCTGCTCGGGGGAGAGGTACTGCGCGGTGCCCATCACGGCTGACGTCTGGGTCAGCGTGGCCGAGGAGTCCGAGACCGCGCGAGCGATGCCGAAGTCCATGACCTTGACCTCGCCGGCGGGGGTGATCATGACGTTCGCGGGTTTGATGTCGCGGTGCACGATGCCCATGCGGTGGCTGTACTCGAGAGCGCCGAGCACACCCTCGGTGATGGTGAGGGACTCACCGATCGCGAGCGGGTGGTCGCTGCGCAGCATGTCGCGCAGTGTCCGGCCCTCGACGTACTCCATGACGATCCACGGCAGGTCGACGCTCGCACCACCGAACTCGGTGGCCTTGTCGGCGCCCGTGTCGTAGACGGCGACGATCGAGGGGTGGTTCAGACCGGCCGCGGACTGCGCCTCACGGCGGAAGCGTGCCTGGAAGGACGGGTCGCGCGCGAGGTCGGAGCGCAGCAACTTCACGGCGACCGTGCGTCCCAGCCGCAGGTCTTGCGCCACGTGGACCTCGGCCATCCCGCCGCGGCCCAGCAGGGCACCCACCTCGTAGCGCCCGCCGAGCAGGCGCGGCGCCGGAGCCACCCCACTGCCAGTCGTTGCGTCGCTCACTGCTCTCCCCGTCCCTGCGTTCTGCCGTGCCGTGTGTCCAGCCGTCCGGCCAGCTGCGTCGTGCTCGCGTCAACCACCGAGGGCCGCCTCCATGACCGTCTTCGCGACCGGTGCCGAAAGCCTTCCCCCGTAGGCGCTCTCGGTGGAGCCGCCATCCTCGATCACGACGGCCACCGCCACCTTCTTGGTCGTGCCCCCGACCTTTTTCGTGGCCCAGGAGGTGAACCACGCGTAGGGCGTCCGGCCCTCGCCGTGCTGCGCCGTGCCCGTCTTGCCACCGACGTCCACGCCGTCGATCTGCGCCCGGGTCCCCGTCCCGTTGGAGACGACGAGTCGCATCATGTCCTGCAGCGACGCCGCCGTGCGTGAGCTGACGGCTCGGCCGAGTTCCTCGGGGGAGGGTTGGTCGATGACGTCGAGGGAAGCACCGTCACGGACGCTGGCGACGAGGTTCGGCTTCATGACGACACCGTCGTTGGCGATGGCCGCCGAGATCATCGCCACCTGCAGCGGGGTCACCACGTCACTGCCCTGGCCGATGGCGGAGTACGCCAGCAACGGCCCCTGGGTCTTGTCCAGCGGGTAGGTGCTCTTCACCACGTTGTTCGGGATCGACAGCGCCTGCCCGAAGCCGAACTTCTGGGCCTGCTCGTTCAACGCGTCCGCACCCAGCTGTTCACCCAACCAGCCGAACGCCGTGTTGCACGAGATCTTCAGGGCGTCCGCCAGGGACACCCGGTCGTTGGGCCCGCACGCCGTGCCCTCGTCGTTCTTCAGGGTGTTCGAGGTCTGCGGCAGGTCGAGTGCCTGGGGCCCTTCGAGAGCAGAGTCCGGTGTGTAGTCACCGCTCTCCAGCGCGGCCGCGGCGGTGACGAGCTTGAACGTCGATCCCGGTGGGTAGAGGGCACTGGTCGCGCGGTTGATCAGCGGGTCGTCCTCGTCGGCGAGCAACCCGTTCCACGCCTCACCCGCGGCCTTGCCGTCGTGGGTCGCGA
>JBPBQU010000448.1:0-3355 GCA_050955085.1 Janthinobacterium lividum
CCCCAGGCCCGCCACGAACTGCAGGTCGATCTTCAACGCGTCGACGGGTAGCTCGGTGAGACGGGCCAGTCCCGAGTATCCCGTTCCCAGGTCGTCGATCGCGATCCGGATGCCCTGGTCCCGCAGCAGTTCCAGGTCCGCACGCAGGGTGTCGGTGATCCGCGTGGTGTGCGTCTCGGTGAGTTCCAGCACCAGCAGCTGGGGAGGAACCCCGTGGCGACGCAACACGTCCTCGATCTGCGTGCGGAACGTCCCGTCGTCGAGCTGGCTGGCTGAGACGTTGACGTGCACGGCAGGGGAGAGCTCACCCAGTTTCCTCCACCACTGCCCGGCGAGTCGGCAGGACTCCTCCATGACGAACCGGCCCACGGCCGGCATCAGCAGGCTCTTCTCCAGGACGTCGAGGAACGCTGCCGGGCTCAGGACGGAACCGTCGGGACGGGCCCACCGCAGCAGGGTCTCCACGGCCACGATGCGTCCCGTCGCGATCTCGACGATGGGCTGGCCGTACATCAGGAACTCCCGGGCCTCCAGGGCGGCAGCGAGCCGGGGCAGCAACTTCGCGCTGCGTTCGGAGCGGTCCCGGTCGCGGTCGTCGTAGGCGTAGATGCGGTTCTTCCCGTCCCGCTTGGCCGCGTACATCGCCAGGTCGGCGTTGCGCAGCAACCCGTCCACGCTTCCGGGATCGGCATCACCCGCCTGCCAGGCGGCGGAACCGATACTCGCGCCGACGTGGAACGTGCCGGCCCCCAGCACCACGGGCGCCCGCACGGCCGCCAGGAATCGCTGGGCGATCCGACGCAACCCGGCGGCGTCCGCGTCCGGACAGACCACCGCGAACTCGTCGCCACCGAGACGGGCCAGGGTGTCACCCTGCCGCGAGCAGTCGGTCAGCCGCTGCGAGATGACGCGCAGCAGTTCGTCACCTGCGCCGTGACCGGCCGTGTCGTTGACGGCCTTGAAACCGTCGAGGTCGATGAGCAGGACGCCGACCGTGGACCCCACCGCTCGGCTCTCCTCCAGGGCCAGGGTCAACCGGTCGCGCAGCAGTGTCCGGTTGGCCAGACCGGTGAGCGGGTCGTGCAGCGCCTGGTGGACGAGCGCCTCCTCGGCCTGCCGGCGCGCGGTCACGTCCTCGACCAGGCACAGCAGGTACGGTTCGACGCCGTCGTGCTCGACGCGGGTGGCGGACAACCGACCCCAGCGGATCGTCGCGTCGATGTGCTGGTAGGTGTGCTCGAACTGCGCTGTGGACTCGTCGGCGTCCAGCAGTGGGGCGAAGTCGGCGTCGAACTGCTCGCGGCCCTCGACGGGCACCAGGGCATGGAGGTCGAGGACGCAGAGTTCCTCGGGACCGCGGCCGGTGAAGGCACAGATCGTGGAGTTGACCTGCAGGATCCGACCGCGGTTGCCGGGCTGCAGGCCCACGAGCAGCATCCCCACGGGGGCGGTGTCGAACACCGTGCGGAAGCGTTGTTCGGAGTCGGCGAGACGGGCCTGGGTCGCGACCTGGTCGGTGACGTCCGTGCCGATGCCGATGAGCCCGATCCGGTGGCCCGCGGAGTCGAACAGCAGGCTGATGGTCAGCATGACCTGACGGCGACGGCCGTCCTGGGTGAGCAAGGTCCAGGACTGCGTCTGGGGTTCACCCGTCGCTTCCACGATCGAACTGAAGACGGCCATCCCCGGTGCGACTCCCAGTTGCTCCGCCCGGGTGACGACCTCGTCGAGGTCGTGCAGGATCTGCACACTGCACCCGAGGATCGCCTCCCCGGTGTACCCGAGCAGTCGTTCGGCGCCGGTGTTGAACGCGGTGATGGACCCGTCGAGGTCGGTCGCGATGATCAGCTGCTCCGTCGCCCCGTCCAGGATGTTGACGTAGAACTCACGCGAGCGGGCGACCTCGGCGGCCGCGGCGCGGGTCACGGTGACGTCGCGGACGGCGATGAGTGCGCCCCCGGACCATTCCGCGCCGTCCTCGTGCGGCAGTGGATGGGCCGCGACGTTGTACGTGCGCGTGCCACCGCTGACCTCGTCGGTGAGCACCACGTCGACATCGTGGAGGTGTTCCCCGCACAGGGCTCGGGTGGCGGGGGTCTCTCCCTCGGGCCAGGGGTTCATGGTCTGCGCAGCGGAGTTCGCCCGCAGGAGGCGGCCGTCGGGGGCGTAGACCGACATGGCGTCACTCGTGGTCTCGAAGACCGCGGCCAGCAACCGGGACTGCTGTTCGGCCGCGCGGTGGCTGCGCCGCAGGCTCTCCACCAGCCGGGTGCGATCGTCACGGTGCAGGGACAGGGCGACCACGACGACCGTGAGCAGCAGGACGAGGAGTTGCACGTCCAGCATGCGCTGCGGTGCGGGGAGCGGTCCGAACGTCCCCTGCCCGGCGCGGGTCAACGCCACGAGCGTGACGTCGACGATGGCGATGTTGAGGACCGCAACCCGGGTCCGCACCCGGATCCCCATCCAGATCGCGGCGGGAACGCCGAGGAACCCCAGCGGGGTGGCTTCCAGACTGCCGAACAGGTAAGTGAACGTGAGCGCGGCGGCGACGTTCACCGCGACGACCTCGACCCACCCCGCCCCCTCCCGGGTACGCGGTAACCGTGGGTCGGTGCAGAGCAACCACAACGCGGCGATCACCACGGTGCCGGTGGTGTGCCGCACCAGCCATGAGACGCCCAGGGACAGCGTCGGTTGCTGCAGGGCCGCGGCGGCGGTCTCGGTGGCGATCGCTGCACCGACCAGACTTCCTGCGAACCCTGCGAGCAGCAGGCACCAGAGGTCACCCGCCGCCCGCAACCGTAATCCCCGTGGTTGGAGGCGGTGCTGCAGCAGCGCACCCATGAGGGCCTGCGCGCTGGTGGCGCTCCCGAGCACCGCAGCAGAGAGCAGGGGAAAACCGGTGAGGACTCCGCACAGTGTCGTGCTGACGACGAGGAGGACACCGACGAGGAGCACGCGCAGCAACGAACGCCGCAGCGCGTCGGCCATCCAGAGGAACCCGACACCCGCGGCGGGCCAGAACGTCGCCAGCTCGACTCCGGCCGGGTGCGAGGCGCGGCCCAGCACGGCGGCGGCCGTGTAGGCCAGCAGGGGGAGGAGGAGGGAGCGCCAGGCACCGTGCAGCACCCCGCGCTCTCCGTGCCTGATCCTCACCTGGCCCCCCCGTGACCACCGCCCCGCCTGTCGGGTCGCGTCCGTTCCGCATCGACGCCGTGGGCCCCCACCTTGAGCTCAGCGCAGGCGAGCGGGCCCTGCCGAGGACGGGCGGGGAGGGTCCTCGTGATGGTGGCGTACCGCGAGGAGCACGCAGCCGTCCGCACCCACGGCATGGCCCCGGCACGGACACATG
>JBPBQU010000449.1:0-3344 GCA_050955085.1 Janthinobacterium lividum
CGAAGTTTCCGACACCGAGGCGTTTCAGGAAAGGAGGTGAGAACTTACCGTCCGTGGTCTGTCCGGGGCGAGGAGGTCGTCGGCGAGGAGTTCCGGCCCGGCCTCGGGCGGGCGGGGCCGGGACTCGTCGTGCGCGCGCAGCGCGAGGAGGGCGACGTCGTCCTCGCTGTCGACCGCGAGTTCCCGCAGGAGTGCGTCGCAGAACTCCTGCAACGGCAGGGCGGCAAAGCGGGCTGCGGTCGCACGTAACCGCGCCAGACCCACCTCGAGGTTTTCACCGCGGCGTTCCACGAGCCCGTCGGTGTAGAACAGGATCGTCGATCCCGTACGCAGATGTGCGGTGTGGTCGTGTCGTTCGAAGTCCGCGTCGAGGCCCAGCAGGAGATCGCTCGGGCGGTCCAGGAACTCCGCGCTCCCCTCGGTGCCGAACAGCAAGGGGTCGAGGAGCAGGGGCGGGAGGTGGCCCGCGCTGGACCAGCGGATCGTGCGCAGACCGCGACTGGCGTCCACCGCGTCCTGCTCCACCCGGGCGAGCACTGCCGTCGTGAGTGCCCCGATGGCCAGGTCGTGCATGGCGGAGTCCAGTGCCCGCAACACTTCTGCCGGTGTACCGGGGAGGGAGTGGGCGATACCGCGCAGGACGTTACGGACCTGGGCCATCTGCACCGCGGCGTCCTGGTCGTGGCCCGTGACGTCACCGATGACCATGCAGGTCGCTCCGTCGTGCACCATGAACGCGTCATACCAGTCGCCCCCCACCTGCGCACCGTCCGCCGCGGGCACGTAACGCGCCACCAGTTCGAGGTGGTCGGGTTCGGGGAGTTCGGCGAGGAGGCTGCGCTGCAGGCGTTCGGAGTAGTCGCGTTGCACGGCGATGAGGTGGGCGTTGTCGAGGGCGAGACCGACGGCACCCGTCACCTCGCGCAGGGCGGTGATCTCGGCTGCGCTGAACGCCCCCCGCCCCACCCCGTTGACCACCGTGAGCAATCCGCGCGTGTGTCCTCGGCCACGTAACGGCAGCACGACGGTCGCGAAGGGGTTCAGTTGGGTGAGCAGCCGGTGGGCCGGGCCGTCGGCCAACAGCACACCCGGGCGCGAGAGCCCGGATCGGTCGGTGCTGGCGGGGGCGGCACTCACCAGCGCCACCGCGACAGGAGAGCTGTCGGTGAGCGCGGTGACGCGTAACCCGCGGTAGGCCGCCAGCACCTCGCGCTGCCCCGGATCCTCGTGCCACGACGTGACGTCCGTCAGCCGGTGGCGCCAATTGCTGCTGCCATCCGCGACCAGGCTGGCGATCGCCCAGTCCCCGAGGGCGGGGACGAGCACCTGGCACACCGCCAGCAACGCCGCCGTCGGGTCGGGATTCTCCGCGAGCGCGGTCGCGACGGCCGCGAGCAGCGCCGAGCGGCGCGCTTCCCGGTCGCTGGCCTCCTGCGCGAGCCGCCGCGCGGTGACATCCAGGAAGTACAGGCTGAGCCCGTCGTCGGTGGGGACGGCCCGCATCTCGAACCAGGCGTCCAGCGGGGCGGGGTAATAAGCGTCGAAGGAGACGGTCTGACGTGTTTGCACCGCGCGCCGGTAGTTCGTCTCGTACTGCGTCCCGACGGTGGCGGGAAACAACTCCCACAGGACGTGTCCGACGAGTTCACCCACCGCACCCAGGACGCGGCGGCCCTCGGCGTTGACGTAACCGATGCGCCAGTCCGTGTCCAACTGCAGGTACCCGACGGCCATCGACTCCAGGGTCCGCTGCAGCCTGGCCGCACCTTCGCGCAGCAACGTGGTGTCGGTGCACGCGCCGATGACGCGCTCCGCGACGTCACCCCCCTGGGCCTGCCCCCGCGCCGTCAACCAGCGCACACTGCCGTCGGGGCGGACGACGCGAAAATCGGCGTGGTAGTCACCTCGCGTCTCGATCGCGGCGCGCAGAGCAGCGTTGACGCGCGGGAGGTCCTCGGGGTGGACGCGTCGCTCGAACGAGGCCATGGTGGCGTCGAAGGTGGTCTCGTCGTACCCGAACACGTCCAGCAACGGCGCGTCCCAGACCAGCTCACCCGTGCGCAGCTCCCAGGAGAACGCGCCGATACCCGCGGCGTGGGCGGCTCCGGCCAGCACGTCCTGGCGTTCGGTCTCGAGGTCCCACCTCTGCACGCGTATCTCCTCGAGTGGTCGGCCGGGGCCTTCCGAGCTTAACCAGCAACGTCGCTTCGAGGGCGGAACCGATGGCCTGACCGTTGCAGGACGCCGTGCCTCCAGTTCCTAGGTCAGGGCCGACAGGTCAGGGGGCGACAGGTCAGAGCAGCGGCAGGATCCCGGCGAGCAGGGCCGCGCACCGTGGTCCGGCGTCGCGTCCGGCCTGGAGCACTTCCTCGTGCGAGAGCGGCTGGTCGGAGACGCCGGCCGCGAGGTTCGTGACCAGGGAGAACCCCAGGACCTCGAGCCCGACGTGGCGCGCGGTGATCGCCTCCAGGGCGGTGGACATCCCGACGAGGTCCGCCCCGAGCACACCGGCCATCCGGACCTCGGCGGGCGTCTCGTACTGCGGGCCACGGAACTGCGCGTACACACCCTCGCTCAGTTCCGGGGCGAACGTCCGGGCCAGCTCGCGCAACCGCCGGGAGTACAGGTCGGTCATGTCGACGAACGTGGCCCCCTCCAGCGGGCTCGCGCCCGTGAGGTTCAGGTGATCGCAGATGAGCACGGGGGAACCGGCGGGAACCTGGGGATCCAATCCACCGCAGCCGTTGGTCAGCACGATCGTGCGGCAACCCGCAGCGGCCGCGACCCGCACGCCGTGCGCGACGGCTCGCACGCCATGCCCTTCATAGACGTGGGTCCGGGGGAGAACGAGTGCTCGCAAGGGTGCGCCCCCGGTTCGTGGCACGGCGATGGAGCGCACCGTCCCCGCGTGCCCGACGACGGCCGGCGGGGTGAAACCCGGCACGTCGGACGAGGGGATCTCGGCGACGACCTCCCCGAGTTGGTCGGCCGCGGCGGCCCAGCCCGATCCCAGCACCAGGGCCACGTCGTGACGGGGCACCCCGCTCAGTTCCGCGAGCCGGGTCGCGGTCTCCGCGGCGAGGGTGAAGGGGTCCCCGGGCAGGGGTTCGGTCGTCGAATCGGCGATCACGTCGAGCAGCCTAGGGCGTACCCGACGGGTGCTGGCTCAGGCGTCGTTGGAACGGCACGGACGGGCTCGCAGGCCCAGCACGTAGTCGTGGGGGGCGCCGCCGACCTCAGCCGCGTCGGCTAACCCGCCGAGGTAGCGCGCCGTCGGGATGCCGCCCTCGTAGTCGTCGAGCGCGTACGTCCAGGCCACGACATCACCGTCGAGGGTGTGGACC